>NZ_JBLZRT010000076.1:0-19415 GCF_048564745.1 Microcystis sp. | reverse complement strand
TCAACGCAGACACAGCAGTTTTTATGTGGGTCAACATCTCTATCATTGGCTCCAGCTACATCAAATGTTCCAAAAAAATATAGAAGAGCTAATGCAAATTAGCCGCTATCGGTTGAAGGATTACATCAAAGGACAAAGAGCGATATCGCTTGCCCTATCTACCTTCTAGCTCGCTTGTCCCCCTCTCAGATTTTGGTGTCGATATGGGAGTTTATTACAATCCCGACGAACCGGCAATCATACCGGATGGATTTTTAGCCATTGGAGTCAAACACGATACCGGCGAAAGGGGAAGATTAAGCTATGTTCTCTGGGAAGAAGCTTATATTATGCCGATATTGGCCTTGGAAGTGATTTCTGAGAAATATAATGGGGAATATGAGGGAAAGTTAGCGGATTATCAAACCCTAGGGATTCTCTATTACGTCATTTATAATCCCTTAAGCGGTAGAAGGGGAAGGTTTAAAAATAGAGAGAGATTAGCGGTTTATAAGCTGATAGCGGGGAAATACGAGCTTTTAGAGCCTGAAAATAATCGGGTATGGTTGCCAGAAATCGGGTTAGCCTTGGGATATGAGCAGGGAGAACATATCGCTTGGGTGCGAGAATGGCTGTATTGGTACGATCGATCGGGAAATCGCTATTTAACCGCCGAGGAAAGGGCGAGGGCAGCAGCGGCAATCGCCGAGCAAGCAAGTTTAATCGCCCAACAAGAACGTTTGAATGCCCAGCAAGAACGTTTAGCCAAAGAGGAAGCAGAAGCGATCGCCGAGCAAGAACGTTTAGCCAAAGAGGAAGCGGAACAAAAAGCCCAACGACTAGCGGAAAGACTAAGATCACTGGGTATCAACCCCGATGAAATGTAAGGGTGGGTTCCCTGGCAATTTTAGGGGATTAATCGCGTAATAATTCCGGTTCGGTTAATTCGTCGGTCATTTCCATCAGGGCCCGTTGGACGGGTTTAATCATCGGGTCATCGATATTTTCTACGGTATCGTAGCGGACGCGTTTGGCCCGTCTAGCGACTTGCACGACGATGGAGTAACGATTGCTGGCCGCATTCATCAGTTTATCGGTGAGATAAATCATCTCGGAGGAGTCGAATTTAAACCGTTTGGACATAGTTATATTTAGCCTTCTCTGGTGAATTTGGCACTTGTCACTGATTTTAGTGATAAGTTTTATTACTCAGTCCACCTTACCATATTTTGTCAACCTTAAGGATAGGGTTATCCTTGATCTCGATCGGATTTTGTCAACTACTTTTTACAAAACTTAAATCAATTTAATACAAGTTTAAAAATATACAAATAAAGAGATAATTTTTGAAATAAATAAACCCAAAAAAGGTATCTCAACCATGGCTTTTAACCTCAAGGGTTTCAACTTTAACCAGTCGATTATCGATTCCCAGGGACGTGCGGTCGCAACGCGCTCGCTACGCGAGACCGCAACTTAGGCGGATGTGATCAACTGCGCTAACATTGGTTTTGAAGTAATGCACGAACGCAACGCTCATAACTTCCCCCTCGATTTAGCTTCCGGTGATGCTATCCCCATGGCCTTGACGGCAGCGGCGATCAATGGTTAAAAATAAACAGATGCTGGATCCCCATCCAACATCCGCGTTCTAACTCTGCACACATTTTGCTAAGTCCTCATGATAAGTTAAAAAACGCTTCCTTTTTGGGGGCGTTTTTATTTATTCGATTGAAAAAACCGATGACAATCATTACTAAAGCTGATGAGAAAGTGGGAAGTGGGGTGTGGAGTGTAGGGTGTGGGCTTCGGCCGTGAGCTCAGCGTTCGACCGAGCTCACGCCGAGGTCCGAACGGGTGTAGGGTGTGGGGTGTAGGGTGTGGGGTGTGGGAAGAACAAATAAAAATAATCTCCTGACTCCCGACTCCCGACTCCCGACTCCTGACTCCTGACTTCTAACCCAATTTTGGACAAAGATAAGTAAAAATTATTTATTGACCGTAAAAACTTGAGAATATTTAAATTAACATTCCGCAATATTTATAAATCCTTAAGAATTAATTGAGAAAGATTATTATTTAACAACGATGTTGTGATGGTTACAGCGATTTGATAAAATTTCATAGTCGGCTGTTCTGTGCTTTTTTGGGCAGCAATGGTTAAAACCCTCGCCACACCTAGAAGGTGATCCTAATTAAAACGGGTAAATCAGTCAATTTCACCCACAACGATGATCTTTTTTTTATGTAGTTTTGTTGCAAAAAAAAAGTTTTTTTGACAAAAAGCACAAAGTATGATATGCAGCCAAGGTGTTTCTGGTTGGGAGTAATTATTGTAGAGGGGGGAGATGGGAGAATAAATAAAAACAATCTCCTGACGACCGACGACCGAATACTGATAACTGACTCCTGATAACTGATAACTGATGAAAAGATTAGCTTGGTTCGATCGCTTAGTGTTAGCGACTATTTTGGCCTTAATTGCCGCGATATCGTCGATTTTGATCCAGGGAAATCAAGTTCCTACGCGAGGGGAGAATTTTAGCTGGCAAGGGCGAAAAATCGGCGTTAGGGACAATTATTTTACTTTAAGTTTTAATCGACCGATTGACCGTTCGGACGTGGAAACCAGCTTGGTGATCAATCCTCCCTTACCGGGTAAAATTAGCTGGGCCGGAGATCGCTTGACCTATACTTTGACGGAATTGCCCATCTACGGCAAGAAATATCAAGTAAAGTTACCCATTGCCCAAGGTGAGGACTTTATCGGCGAATTTTACAGCCACGATCGAGCTTTTGCCTATATTGGAGTCAACCAAGAGGAAAGAGGCCGTTTAATCGTCTGTAATATCATTCAGGGGGCAAATAACGTCACAGAACTGAAAAAAACCATCCTTACCCCTGGGGATCTGGTGGTCACGGATTTTCAAATCTATCCGAGGGGGGATAGAATTTTATTCTCGGCCTTCGATCGCTCTGACTTAGGACGAGATACCCCAAAACAGCAACTTTACACAATTACTACGGGTTTAAATCATGCTGAAAATGGTCAAAATTTGCCCAGTGGTCGTATAGAAAGGTTTTTAGATGCGAAAACCTATCAAAATCTGCGCTTTGATCTCTCAGATAACGGCAAAACCCTAATCGTGCAGAGAATTAATCATGGGAATCCGGGGGATGCCAGTTTATGGGTAATCAGGGATGATGGACAATCGCGACCGTTAGGAATGCAAGGGGATAATTTTTTACTATCTCCCGACGGTAAAAAAGCGGTTGTCAGTCAAACGGGAGGGGTAGCGGTGATTCCTTTGGATGTACAAGGGGGAAAACCGCAATTTTTGCCTACCTACGAGAAAATACTCGCTTTTTCCCGGGATGGTCGCCAAAAATTAATGGTGAAATCAGAACTGGATAATCAGCGATCGCTATTTTTGCTCAACGATCAGGGAGAGTCAAGACTACTATTAAGAACAGCTAATCCGATTATTAGCTGTGAATTTGAACCGCGACAGGAAAAAACCCTTTACTGTCTGAAAAGTGATCTGGTTATGGGCAGCGATGGCAAAGTGAAAGAAGAACCATTTTTAGGGATTATTGAGCTAAAAACGGGTAAAATGATGCCACTGCTGGCCTTACCTAATTATCGTGACGTGCAGATGAGTATGTCTCCCGATGGCGTGGCCTTATTATTTGATCAGTTAGCAACCATACCCTTTGGAGTCGGCAATGATTTAGTCACTGGGGAGGGGTCGAGCATTGCCGATGGTCGTCTCTGGTTATTACCACTCCCCGATCAATTCAGTCCCAATAGCACCCCGAAAATTTTACCTCAAGAACTCAACGCCGGTTTTAAACCCCGTTGGCTGCCCTAAAATTATTGATCGGTAGCTATGTTATCAGGTTCAAGAGTTAAGTTTTCAGTGAATTTATGCTACTTCAGCGATTTGCTTTTTTATTGCGTCCTAGTGGCGATATCGAGATCGAGCGGGGGATTCGGACTTTATTGGCGCTCGCAGTACCGATTATTATCGGTGATATTTTAGATCAGTCAGAATTGGGGTTAATGGTCGGTTTAGCGGCTCAAATCTTGATTTTAGCCGATGTGGGGGGGCTTTACTGCCTGAGAGCGAAAACCCTAGTCGCTACGACTATCGGGATGGCTCTAGCTTTGATTATTGGCACATTAGCCAGTGCTTGGCTAGGATTGACCGTAGTGATAGTTTTTTTCGGGTTGTTTCTGGCGGGTTATTTGACAGTGTACGGGGAAAATGGGGCGTTAGCTGGGGTAGTAATTAGTTTATTGCTGCTTTTTGCTGTTTCTTTGCCATCGGGGGATATTGTCGTCGCTTTACAACGGGCCGGAATCGCTGTGTTGGGAGGGGGATGGACAATTTTTTTAGCCCTGTTTATCTGGCCTTTTCGCCCTAATCAGCCTTTACGTCAGGTAACAGCGGAAAATTTTCAGGGTATCGCCACCTATCTCCGCTCTTTGCCCTTAAACTCTCGTTCTAATGCTAATGAGGAGCCATCTTTTAACAAAATCCGCCAACTGTTGCTCCGTTCCAGGAAAACTGTCACCTTAACCCGTCGGGGACGTTGGGGAAAGAGTGAGCTGCGGGAATTGTTAATCGTCTTGATTGAAGATAGCGATCGCATTAATACCAGCTTAATTGCGCTGCGAGAATTGCTTCATCTTCATCCCTTGCCACAACTGACCACGGTGGGTATTTTATTAGAAGATATTCTCGTGCAAGTGGCGGAAATTAGCGAAGATATTGCCTGGTTAATTTTGGGTAGAAATAAACGACCGGATTGTGAGCGTTTGCAGCTATTACTCAAAGCGATCGAGCAACAAAAAAACCTGCAAGCTAAAGTTTTAGAAAACGCCCAAGATGATTATACCAGTTATGTGGCCATTTCGCAATTAAATAATCGTTTAAAAAAATTATCTAAACAGCTAAAAATAGCCAGTGAAACAGCGCAACATTTGCAACAAAGCGAAAACTTTTCCGATAAAAAAAATCCCTGGCAGCGGAACTTTGAAGGGATAGAAAAAGAGTACGGTCAAGAAAAAGCTTGGTGGGAACCCTTAAAGTCTAATTTTAATCTAGAATCGCCCCTATTTCGTCATGGTTTACGCTTGGGTTTGGGAAGTGCCGTAGGAGTGTTGATCTACAATAAGCTAGGAATTACCCATAGTTTTTGGATTGGTTTAACCTTAGTTATTGTCTTAAAACCAGATTTTAGCTTGACTTTTCAACGCTTTTTTAATCGGGTGTTTGGCACGATTTTAGGCTCGTTTTTTGTTTTGGCATTGTTGCCAATTATAGATAATTCGATCTGGTTAGAAATTATTGGGGTTATTTCTATAGCGATCGCTTTAGCTTTGGTGCGATTTCACTATAGTTTGGCCGTATTTTTTATCACAATTTTTGCTTTAATCATCAGTCGTCTGGATGCCAGCAATGACGGGATTAATTTAGAGTATATCAGAATAGTTTATACTTTAATTGGTAGTGCTTTAGCTTTTGTACTTTCCTTCGGTTTTTTACGGGTTAATGAAGATGAACGTTTTTCCCTCGCTGCCATTAAAGCATTAGAAGCTAATCAAATATATTTTCAGTCAGTTATGGCAGTTTATTTAGGAGAATCATCCTATCAAACTGCAATTTTATCTTCCCATCGCAATAAAGCTCGACGAGCAAATACAACTATGCAAACGGCCCTACAAAGATTAATTGATGATCCTAGCACACCCTTTCCACAAATGGAACCGGCAATCACTTTAAGTAATTATATTCCTCGTTTTGGTCGCGGGGTGACAGTTTTATTGACGGAATTGGAACAATATCGCGGTAGTCCTCCCCATCCTAATCTAAGTCTGTTCACGCAACAAATAACCCAAGCTTTGACGCAATTAACCCAAGCTTTGCAAACAAATAATCCTCCTCTTCCCTTACCTCCCCTCGAAGATACTTTAGAAAATATCCTCGATCATTTGCAAGAATTGCGAGAGGAAAGGTTAGTAGAAATTGGCAATCAACAAGAGGGAACTAATCTCCATAAATATTTAGGGGATTATAATATTGTCACCACGGAACTTGTGGAATTATCCAGTCGTGTGGGGGTAATGAACACAGCAATCGATCGTTTTATTAGAAGTTAAAATTTAGTTATAACAACAGAATTTAACAGTCAGGAGGAAAATCGATTAACTTCGATAATTTCCGTATATTCAAAATTATTAGGACTGCGTTTCACTAGAGAATAATCAACACCATAAAGATTAATTAAATCCTCTTGACAATCCGCTTTCGGAGAATTATAAACTAACACATATTCTTTACCAATATAGGGAGAAATCTCGGTTTCTACTTCTCCTCTCCATTGAGTTTTTGTCACTAAAACAATTAACTGATTGGCTAATTTAGGAATCGCGATCGCAACTTGCCGACGATAGATATGATCAAGACTACCAAAAGGAGAATCCATCACCAGAGGAAAAGTGCTGCTATCAATTCCCATCAAAGTATTTTTCTGACTCCATTCTCGCACTCGATCGATAATTCCCCCGATAAAAGATAAACTGAGAATCTGATTTTCTCCGGTGGAAGCTGCTACGGGAATGGCGAATCCTGTGGTATTTTCTAATAGTCTTACCTCGTAATCGGGACTAATACGGGGAATATAGGGAGTAAAAGAAATTGAGCTAAAGATTTCCTGTACCCGTTTTTCTAAGGACAAACGAAACTGATTTTCTAATCTCTGTCTTACCTCACTAATGCGATTAATTGCCTCTTGAGTCGCTAAAATACGTCGTTGTCCTAAATTAGATTTTTCCTCTTTTTGTTGCTGTTTCTGTACCTGTTTTTGCAGGGATTCTAACTCTTTTTCATAGATATCTAGTTGATTTTTATTGCTGCCCTGTTCCAAGCGTAAATCTTTTAGGGAATCCTCGATCGCATCTAAGCGAGATTGCAGATTTTTAATATCTTCATCGGGATAATGGCGAAATTTATCCCGCACTTCATCTAATTCTGATTCTACCAAAGATAATTCTAAGCGCCACTGGTGAATATTAGCTTGATAACTATCCACTTCTTGCCAAAAATCTAAGACCCGTTTATCCATTTCTTTGACTGTGGAAGATAAGCGAATGGCCGCTTCTTCTACATCGGCCATTCCTGCTTTATTCATCCAGTCTTGTACCTCTAAATAAGCTTGGCTATTTTCCTGTAATTCATGACCACAAATACATTTTTTCCGATCTAATAATTGTTGGACAAATTGCTGTTTGATACCACTGGGTAATTCCCCTTGTTGTCGTAGGCGATCGATTAATTGCTGAAAATTTTGATTAATTCCTTTTAAAAAGACTTGATAAGCTTGCTGGGAAATTAATTTCTTTAACTTATCCTTAGTTCTGACTAAATCTTGCCGCAGATTTCTTTCCTGTTGTTCTAATTTTTCTTTTAACTGTTTTAATTCCTCGGCACCACTTAACTCTAGTAAGCGATTAGTAACGGCTTTTTTTAATTCTTCTTGCTGGGATAACTGGCTAATAATATCCTGCTGACGCTGTTTTAATTTCTCGAAATCCTGCTCAATTTTACTTTCCTGTTTCAATAACTTTTTTAAATCCGATTCACCTAAATCTTTAAGATCATCTTGTAAAGATTTTTTGGCTTTTTTTAAATGCTCGATCGCTCGGTCTAATACTTTAACTCCCAATAATTCTTTTGTATCCTCGGCGATTTTACCTTGGCTACTACTGCGAAATTGATGATCGATATATTCCCCATCAAAAAAGAAATAACGGTGTAAACTTTCGGGTAAAATTTGATTAATAATATCCTCTGGTGGTTGATTGGGTGTGTACCAATTGCCATCATCACCAGCGTAGAGCATATATAAACTATTTGAACCGTATTTAATTTTGCTATTTACATCTTGGTAGGCGAAAAATTTTCGTTTTACCTGATAGCGTTTATTTTCATGTTCAAAGTTTACTTCTGCCGAACATTCTATGGAAGTTCCCGTGGTTACTTCGGTAATTGCCCGTTTATTAACTAATAACTCTGGTTCGGCAAAAGCTGCCGTAAATTTTTCATAAAGTACCCAGGTACAAGCATTTAAAATTGTTGTTTTTCCCGCTCCATTATTGCCATAAATTACCGTTGTATTGCGAGAACTTGCCGCTAAATGTATCTCAGGAGTCTTGCCATAAAATTGTCGAAAATTACATAACTTTATTGATAGTAGTTTCATAGTTAGAGTGAGGGGATGATGGGGAAGTGGGAATTATGAATTATAAATTATGAGGTGGGGAGAAGGGAGCGGGGAGAATAAATAAAACTAATCTCCTAACTACTGACTCCTAACTCCTGTCTCCTGACTCCTGATAACTGATAACTAATTATTGGATTACTTCTTTAATAATTGTTAAAACATCATCATTGATATTGCGAGGATTGCGCTGGTATAACTTATCTCTTTCCAATTTTAAAACGCGATCGATGATTTTTCGCACATCTTCGGGAGCGTTTAAAATCGGTTCTTGGATATTTTGGAGATTATTATCAGGATTAGTCATAGGGCAGATTTTTTAATATTTACAGATGCTGCATTTCCAACAAAATCCCTGCCGGGGTACGTTAATCTATTACTAACGCACCCTCAGCCTAGATTGTTTCCCTAAACGAAACTTAAATAGGGTAACTTTTGGGCGGTAGATTGAATTAGATCGAGATTTTGTAAAAGCTGTCCGCAGGTATCCCAATCACCTTCTATTAACATCTGTCGGGAACCTTCATTCATAGAGACGGTAGCGACAAAATCCCCCCATTCCACTGTCATGGTTGTCAAGGAAAGATCGACGGGAATTTCGGGATTAGCTGCAATTAAATCCTGTAAATGGGTGATGGTTTTAGCCTCGGCAGTGACACAGGGAACCCCATTAGCGATACAATTGCCAAAAAATATTTCGGCGAAACTTTCCCCGATAATTGCTTGAATTCCCCAACGTAAAATCGCTTGCGGTGCGTGTTCCCGAGAAGAGCCACAACCAAAATTACCATTGACTACCAAAATTTTCGCCCCTTGGTACTGGGGTAGATCGAAAGGATGACTCCCCTGTAAAGCGGCTCGATCATCGGCGAACACTTGTTCGCCTAAACCTTCAAAGGTGATACAACGCAAAAAACGAGCCGGAATAATGCGATCGGTGTCAATATCGTTGCCTCGCAAGGGTAAAGCTCGTCCGGAGATGGTTTTAACTTGACTCATGATCTTTTTCTAACTTTTACTAGCAGTGACAAAAAAAGTGGTTGCATCTTGCCATACTCCCTGATCGGTGGCATTTTTCTCGATTTCTCGGCGATAATTGTTCACTAGAGTCGCAATTTCGGCAGCCGATAGGCGGTCGAAAGGGTTATCCTGAGGATAAAAATACTGCCCATACCAGAAGTTTTTGGCGGTTTCTAGGGGCAAATATCGACCTAACTGCTCGACATTGACCGATATATTGGTAAATCCCGCATTTTCCAGCAATTGATGGCATTTTTCTGGGGTGGCGATGGGAGTATGCAGATTAGGCAACTCAAAACCATAGGTTTCGCGACAAACACCACTGATCAAGGGTAGGAAGTGGGATTCTAAATTATTACAGGAAAAAGCGATCGAACCGCCTTTTTTTAACCATTGATACCATTTTGCCAGCACTTGCGGGATATCGGGGAAAAGTGCGATCGCCAGAGAACAGGTAATCAGATCAAAACTAGACTCGGCAAAGTCAATGGCAGCTATATCGGCGTTAATCAGGTCAATATTCTCGATATTTAATGCTTCTAGCTTTTTTTCGGCTCTGGCAATCATTTCTGGTGTCAAATCAACCCCGATGACACTTTTTACTTTTGGGGCAATTGCGACCGCAATAAATCCCGTTCCCGTTGCCACGTCTAGCACAGATTGGCTTTTTTGTAAATAGAGATAATTTACTAATTTAAGGGCGCGAGCTTGTGTAAAATCGTTATCGTAATCGTGACGAAGGGCATAAAAATCAATCACTTGACGCTGATAATCGTTGCTCATCTTCTCTATTGCCCAATTATCGACAAAGACTGACCCAATTGACTTAAATTAAGAGCATGGCCGCCGGTAACTAGATAAACCGCGTCTGCTATTGTGCCAATTCTACGACAGAGATCGCCTAAACGATCGCGAAACAGACGACCGAGGGGATAAGCGGGAACCACACCCCAACCGGTTTCTTCCGCTACCAGAATAACATCAACCGCCGCATTTTTGAGGGAATACAAGAATCGATCGCTAATTTCTAACCATTCAGCTGCCGACATTTCTAAACAATTGGCTACCCAAGTACCGAGGGAATCGATCAATAAACAGTGAGTAAATGGACTATTATCAATAGTTTCGCTTAATTGTCGGGGAATTTCTTGGGTTTGCCATTGGGGTAAACGTCGCTGCCGGTGTCTTTCAATGCGATCGCACCATTCTTGATCTTTTTCATCCACCGAGGAGGTGGCGATATAAATAACGGGTTTTTGGCTGATTTTGGCTAAATATTCGGCCCATTCACTTTTCCCAGAACGGGCAGCCCCTGTAACTAGGATAATTTTTTCATCCACGATCGAGATTTTGGCAAATAACTAAAGTATATACGGGAGAAAACTGTCCTATTCTCGATCATCAAAACGGTGAATATCATCATCTCCCAAATATTCGCCATTTTGCACCTCAATCATCACCAGAGGAATAGAACCGGGGTTTTCCAACCGATGACGGGTATTCATAGGAACGTATGTAGATTCTTTTTGTTTGAGGAGAGTTTCTTTTTCATCACAGATTACCCGCGCTGTACCCGAGACGACAATCCAGTGTTCACTGCGATGGTAGTGCATTTGGGTACTCATGTGATGGCCGGGTTTAATGACAATGCGATTGATGCGATACCGGGGACCTTCCTCCAATACCGTCACCGTTCCCCAGGGGGGAGTCCGCGTCATTTCTATGTCTTGGGGAGAAGGGGAGGGAGCATTAATTAAGTCATCCATGGCGGTGGTCTCCAAACTTGATTAATATTTTAGTGGACAATCTCTGGTTTGCAGCTATTAGCTAAAGGTGTGTGGGGTGTGGGGTGTGGGGTGTGGGGTGTGGGGTGTGGGGTGTGGGGTGTGGGGTGTGGGGTGTGGGGTGTGGGGTGTGGGGTGTGGGGTGTGGGGTGTGGGGAGAATAAATAGAAATAATCTCCTGTCTCGGAGTCTCCTGTCTCGGAGTCTCCTGTCTCGGAGTCTCCTGTCTCCTGATAACTGATAACTGATTCAGGAGGGCAATTGTTTAAAATCAAAATTTGTGTCTTTGCCCTTGACAGATGGCTCGGTTTGTGCTATGCGATTAGCCATTTGTACCAGATCCACTCCGGTAGCTTGACGCAATTGTTCGGCAAAGGCAGTCATTTTGGGGACAAGATTACTATCACCCCCGTCCACTACCGTCACCGTTTGCACCTGCACTTCTGGGACACTAGCGACCATTAATTTCAGCAATAACTCCAATTTTTGGTATAAAAAGATGTTTTTAGCGTTATTTCCCGCTCCTTGCCAAGAGGCTGCCAGTTTTTTGGTTCCTTCCGCTTGCGCTTTCCCCTGTTCGATAATTTTGGCCGCTTCCCCCCGGGCTTTTGCGATCGCTTGTTGACATTCCGCCGCCGCAGGGGCGATCACATCTGCTTGTAATTGCTGTTTCACCTGCTTAATTCGGGCAGTTTGTACCGCCACTTCGGCCTGTACTTTAGCTAAATCCGACATAACCACCGATTCTACCTCAGCAATCATGGCGCCGCGCTTAGTTTGAGTGTCGCGCACCCGTTTTTCTGCGTCAGCTTTGGCTATTTCTAAATCTTTTTGGATACGACGCAAAGCGGTTAGGCGTTGATTCTCGGAAGCCTTGATAATCGATGTTTTTCGGGCTTTTGCTTCGGCTATCCGGGCATCTCTCTGTAATTCGGCTTTCTGCTTCCGTCCGATCGAATCGAGATAACGCACCTCATCGGAGATATTCTGGATCTGCAAACTATCCAAAACTAAACCCAATTTTTCCAGATCCTGTTCCGCTTCTTCCAGGAGACTTTTAGCGAAAGCGATCTGATCGGAGTTCGCTTGTTCTGGGGTTAAATTCGCCAAGACACCGCGCAAATTGCCCTCGAGGGTTTCTTTAGCCAATTGTTCAATTTCCTTGCGTTTCTTGCCCAATAAACGCTCGATCGCATTATAAATAATCGGTTCTTCCCCAGCAATTTTAATATTTGCCACCCCGGTGACGATCAACGGCACACCGCCCTTAGAATAGGCATTAACCACCTTGAGATCGATGATCATGTTCGTCAGGTCCATTCGATACACTTGTTCTAGCATAGGTAAACGAATACTGCTGCCCCCTTTTACCAAACGATAACCGATGGTTTTGCCCGTGGCCGTGGGACGACGACTACCGGCAAAAATTAAAACTTCACTCGGTTGACAGATATGGTAATAGTTACGGATGACTAATAAACCCGCACCTGTGCCTAAACCGAAAACTCCCAGTAAAACAGCGATAATTTCCATAGATTTTATGTAGGTGAAATTGGTGATTATCTTTACTTTTAGCCGATCAACTCTCTGGCCGGTTGATTTTTTTGGGGTCATCGATATTACACTAAAAAGTAAAGCTTAGACAGCCTATCTTTATCATGCCAGATCAGCCAATCTCGATCGCCCAATACTACCACGAGCGGACCAAATACGACCCCCAGACGATCGCCTCAAAAAGTAAAGGTCTTGATTGGAGTCAACAACCCTATCCCTTCAAAGAATACAAAATTGGTCAGACTTTCGATCTCAAACCCTACCTCTCCCGTCAAACGGTTCCCCAAAAAGGGGACTTTTGGCGACGTATATCGCGAATTTTGGGCTGTAGCTATGGTTTAACTGCCAAAATCGCTACTATGGGGAGTCCCTTGTACCTACGTTCCGCACCCTCTGCTGGTGGATTATACCCCGCCGAGGTCTATCTGATCTCCCGTGGCACGGAATTTTTACCCGCCGGTCTCTACAGTTACCAAGGTCAAAGTCACTCGCTGCTTTTATTCTGGGAAAGTGATGTCTGGACCCACCTACAATCTGCTTGTTTCTGGAATCCTGTTTTAGAAAATACCGATATCGCTTTAGTTACCAGTGCCATTTTTTATCGATCCGCTTGGCGCTACGAAGATCGAGCTTATCGGCGTATTTTCCTCGATACAGGGCATTTATTGGGCAATATTGAGCTATCAGCCTCGATTAATGACTATCGCGCCCATTTAATCGGTGGTTTTAACGATAGCCAGATGAATGAATTGCTTTATCTCGATTCCGAGAAAGAAAGTGTCATGACGGTGATTGCTTTGGCAGATCTGCTCAATATCCGGCAAAATCTCCCCCCTAGTACCACGGCACTCCCTTCGGCAACCACGACTCTTTATCCCAAAATTGCCGAGGGAGAATTATTAAGCTCCCTACAGCGAGCCACTATCATAGATGCAGACGAAAAGATAGAAGCAGCCGTTACTCCGTCTAATTGGGAAGATAAATATAATTTTCCTTTTTGTCTAAAAGTTTCCGTGACATCCCGTCCCGTCAATTGGGGGCAAGATTTAATCGATCTGGAAAGTACGATGCTTAAACGCAGATCTACCCGCGCTTATAGTGGCGCTAGTCTCAGTTTAAACGAATTGCGAGCGCTGCTGCATTTTACCTATCAACCCCAAGATTATGCCGACCAAAATCTCGATCCCAATCCCGATTATTTTGATCTAGATTTATTGGAAACTTTTATCGCTGTTTCGGCAGTAACTGGATTAGAGGAAGGCTGTTATTATTATGCTCCCAAAGCCCAAGAATTGCGGCAAATTCGCTTTAAAAATTTCCGGCAAGAGTTACATTATCTCTGTTTGGGTCAGGATTTGGGACGAGATGCGGCTGCTGTGGTTTTTCATACGGCGGATCTGTCAAAAGCAGTGGCTAAATACGGCGATCGAGTCTATCGTTATCTTCATGCAGATGCGGGCCATTTGGGACAGAGATTAAATTTAGCAGCTATTCATATGGGGTTAGGGGTTAGTGGTATCGGTGGTTTTTTTGATGATCAAGTTAATGAAGTCTTAGGAATTCCCTCCGATGAAGCAGTTATCTATATCACTACTTTAGGCCGACCAAAAGTTTTTTAAGGTGAGTTTAAACCATTATTAGTGTAGCTGGGTTAAGTATAGCCTAGCTGACAGTTTTCGGTCGGGTTATCTCGGAAGGATTAAGGATAAACCCCCTTGATTAAGATTCTCTGAGATTTTCTCTTTCTAATTCGATTAAATTATCGATTTTCTTTAGCTTGGTATCCCCAGCAAGATAACCGATCCCGCGATGTAAATGTAAGCGAAATTGTTGAGTTAGAGTTTCTTTATCGGTTCCTAATCCGTCTTGATGACAACGTTGTTTGAGGGCAATTAGGAAAATATCGGCCATTTCTCCCCCGAATACTTTCCAAGATAATTCTACATTGCTATCGGCAGGAATGGGAACGGGAGAGGGGAGACTCGGTTCAGCAAGGGAACGACAAAAAGCCCAACGACAGAGGATATTCCATTGGTCAATTTTGGTGTAGCGTTTTAATTTTATTAGGCTATCTTTGGCAGTTTGAGATAGTCGGAAACGTTCGATAGGTGATTCCATAATCTATAATTTTACCTCGCTATGACTGATGATAGAATAGTTAGTCATTCTCAATCTTGTTTAATAGGAGAGTGGGAAGTGGTGAGCTTTTTTTCAGTTATCAGTAAACAGTAAACTGATAACTCGCATCTGATAAATGATAACTGATAACTTTAGCAAACTCTCCTAGCTCTCTATAACTTGAGTATCCTAGCATTGTTCCCAGTATTATTACTACTAATACTATCCATAAAGGGTGTCTTTTTCCTTGATCTTTCCGAAAGTCCTTGACTTGTTTCAGTTTTTCTATTAAGCTCAACATATATTTTAAAGTTTGGCGGTCACTCCTCATTTTACAAAGACAGTGATCGCTTTTACTTTTGATATTCTGATGGGAGAATAAAACAGCCCTACTTGATAAGGGGGTGTCTGACAGTTTTTAAGTACTTAAGCAAAATTAATTACACATATCTAACCACCTTTTGCCTCTTGCCTTTTGCCTTTCTTCACTAGGGAAATTTATTTTGCACTACTACTTAACACCTAACTACTTAATAATGGGTTCCCTTATTTTTCCAAACGGACCACATACCATTGTAAATAACCCTCCTCACCCAGGTCTAACTCGCAGTAATTATCGCGCAGATAGAGAGCTTTTTCCTCAAAACTAGAGAATTTCGCCAATTGTCGGGGACAAATCTCTGGTTTTGCGGTGATTAAATCTTTTAACTTATCCCGCAACTGGTCGGGAGTCTGGAATTGTTCGGGTTGATCGGCCTCAAGGACAAGAAAATAGTCCCCTTGATACATAATAGAATCGGGCATCGCTGTTGGATAGTCTCAGTAGGAAAATTTTTTGGCTATCTTTATCACTTTATCGCCTCAACGCTCGATCGACACCACCACTATGACAGACCATCTCACCAATCCCTTTCTCAGTCTCCCTTACGAAAGCGCCATGCAGGACTTGGGGGACCAATACTACGATCAAGTTGCAGCCGCGGATTTTCCCAGTCATATCCTTCGTTTTCGCAATGATGCTTTATTACCTTTGGTGGGAATTCAGCCAGAATTAACCTTAGATGAGCATTTTATCGAGGCTTTTGGTAAATTTCAATCCCTGACCCCTTTTTTAGCCCTGCGTTACCACGGTTATCAATTTGGCGAGTATAATCCTTTCTTGGGAGATGGTCGCGGTTTTCTCTACGGTCAAGTTAGGGGTATTGATGGCAAATTATACGATTTTGGTACGAAAGGATCGGGACGGACTCCCTATTCCCGTCATGCTGACGGTAGGTTAACTCTCAAGGGTGGAGTTAGAGAAGTCTTAGCCGGGGAAGCTTTACGCGGTTTGGGGGTGAATACCTCTCGCTGTTTGAGTTTGGTGGAAACGGGGGAAGCTCTCTGGCGCGGCGATGAACCTTCCCCGACGCGATCTTCGGTGATGATTCGAGTTAGTAATTCTCATATTCGTTTCGGGACTTTTGAGCGTTTATTTCATATTAAACGTAGTGATTTAATTAAAAGACTCCTCGATCATGTGATTATTTATTATTATCCTGAAATCAATCCCCAAGATAGCGATCGCTATTTAAAATTTTACGATGCTTTAATCGAAAGAACGGCTAAATTAGCATCCCAATGGATGGCTGCAGGTTTTTGTCATGGGGTTCTCAATACCGATAATATGTCAATTACTGGGGAAAGTTTCGATTATGGTCCCTACGCTTTTATTCCTTCCTATAACCCCCAATTTACGGCGGCCTATTTCGACTACGGTGGCCGTTATAGTTATGGTAATCAGCCTTTTATCTGTCGTTTAAATCTAGAGTTACTGCAATCTCCCCTGTCCATGGTTGTCTCGTTGTTAGAGTTAGATATGGCTTTGGCTAACTATGACCACCATTACAATTTTTATTATCAAAAAATGATGCTCAAAAAGTTAGGTTTTGAGGATATTTTTACTCCCGAATCCGCTTTACTGGTCAGCAAAACTGTGGAAGTTCTCCAAGAAACCAGCCTCGGTTATCACGAATTTTTCTATCAATTAAGTGAACAATTTAATTACGGTTGGCGAGAAAATAGTTCTCTAATTCTTGAAAATATGGATTTACCGAAAGCTGATTGGCAACGTTGGCGAGAGTTATATAGTTTGGTCTTAAATCAATCACCCTCAGATTCCTTGTCTCAAATTGGCGATACCTTAAAGCATTATAATCCTAAAACCGCTTTACTTAGACCGCTAATCGAATCGGTTTGGGAGGCAATTACTTATAACGATGATTGGCAACCTTTCCACGAATTAGTGATAAAATTACAAAATAAATAGTAATTAAGTAATAAGTAGTGGTGCAAAATTAATTTCTTGGTTAGAATAGGCAAGAGGTAGTTAAATATGTGTAATTAATTATCTCTAGCTACTTATTTAGTTCATTTCCTGAAATGCGTTGGACAAAAATTGACCAGACTTGGCGATCAATGTTTCCCTTCTAACCATTAAGAGTGTCAAAATAATAGTAAAATTTTGTGACAAAGTGCAGTCAGATCTAAGAATCTTTGCTAGAATTATAGAAAGCTTCTGTGATAAGTCTCCTTAAAAGAGATTGTTTGCAGTAAACTAATCTGGCTAACACGCTTTTGGGTGTGATATAGAGAAAGTTTCTTGCGATTGCGCCTAAATGGAGTGATATACAGAAGGTTGACTCATATCGTTACTCTGGAGAGTGTTATATAGAAAGTTGACCTATAATATGTAGTTAGGCACGAGGAGAATAATACGCATGCTGATATCGAGAGAATACAAGTTTATATTCGTCCATATTTATAAGAATGCTGGCACAAGTATTACAACGGCGCTACGACCATTTGCAATAAGTACATGGCAGTGGAAAGCTTATAGGTTGATAAAAAAGGTGGGCTTTCCTTCTCCTTTCTTTGATCCTCATCCATTTCCTGCGCATGTCAATGCATCCAAAATAAAAGAGAGTTTTGGAGCAGAGAAATTCAATGAGTATTTTTCATTTGCTGTAGTCAGAAACCCATGGGATTGGCAAGTTTCACTCTACAAATATGCGTTGAAATCAGAAACACATCATCAGCATGAGTTAACAAAAAATTTAGGTAGCTTTGAAGAATATATAAAATGGCGATGTGAAAATGAAGTTAGATATCAAAAAGATTTTATATATGATAACAATGAGTTGCTTGTTGACTTTGTTGGGAGATATGAAAGCCTAGATAATGACTTCAACGAAATATGCTCTCGCATTGGAATCTCCGTCTCGTTACCAAAACTAAATGTATCAAATACAAAACCATATCAGAGTTACTATTCTGAGAAGAGTAAAGAACTTGTAAAGGAAGCATTTGAACCTGATATTAGGACATTTAATTATGAATTCTAAAAAAGTGCGATCGCCGATCTTGTAGGGTGCGTTTCCTAATCTGGCTCCCACTGCCCCACCGATCGATTTTGGGGAACGTACCCTGCCCATGGATTGAAGCTGTGAGTCTAAGTGCGATGCCGCTCTGGTGGGCCCAGTTGAGGAATGTTAGGGAAGATTCCCAATGTTTGGTTAAAATAGAGGGGCAAAAGTCGCCCCAGGGTCGCTTCAATGACAGTTAGACAACCCCGCTACAGTAAAGAAGAATTCGCTCGACGTGGTAATGAGATTTATCAATCTCAGGTACGTCCCCAAGTCGAGGAAGGCAACTATGGCAAAATTGTGGCGATCGATATTGAGACAGGAGCCTTTGAATTAGCAAAGGATACGATGACTGCTTCAGACCGATTGCTAGAACGTTGCCCCGACGCTCAAATCTGGTGCGTTCGGATTGGTCATAGAGGAGTTCATCGCTTTGGTGTCGGTCGTTTGCAATAACTCTATGATGCAAGGAATTGTTGATCAAAACTGTGAGGCGACTATCCGACTGGTCGTAGGCAATTTAGATTCACAGAGGCAAATGATCGATGCTGTCATTGATACAGGATTTACAGGTTTTCTGACTCTGCCTTCCTCAGTGCTTGCCGATCTCAACTTACGCGCATATAAACGTGAAGAGGGAATCCTGGGGGATGGAAGCACTTGTATTTTCGATGTGTATCGTGGTTTAGTTATAGCGTTTCTCACACCTGTGTGGCACAGTGAAACCTTTGCTGATTAAACTTTTCACCATCGACAATGTACCTCTTGCGAACAGGAAACGCTATATTTGGGATGGAGAGTTGCGGCGAATTGATATAAACGAATCGGATACAGAACCTTTGGTTGGTATGGGTTTACTCTACGGCTATCGGATGCAGCTTGATGTAATCGAGGGTGGTACGGTTACAATCCAGGCATTGAGCAGTTTAAGTTGATCCGTGGGTCACTGTCTAACCAGCCCTAGGGTGCGTTCCCTAATGGGGGTCTTACTGCTCCACCGATCGATTTTGGGGAACGCACCATGCACATTGATTGAAACTGTGAGTTTAAGTACGATGCCGAAGGCACTACGCCATTGCCGTATGTAGCTTAAGGTTTGAGGGCCAACTAACAAAGATATGCCCAGAGTTGGGTTAGTCATCTATCGGATTAAAATGTAAAGAGAATAATCACCCATACTTCAATCTAATATCCATCCTATGCAAATTACCCTCAACCTTGATGAATCCCTTCTCAAGGAAGCCTTTCAACTGACTAACCTCACCACCCA
>NZ_JBLZRT010000075.1:0-11539 GCF_048564745.1 Microcystis sp. | reverse complement strand
CATAAGACCTCTTGCATAAATCCGAAAACAAACGATAGAAACAATAATGGGAGGGACTTTCAGTTAATTATTTATTAGTAGTTGATAATCTTCAAAAATGTTGCTGTACAAGGATCGACTTAAGACTTTTGCAAGAGGTCTATAGTTGAGAGTGGGAGTAACAAGTTGCTTCTCCAGTCTAGATGGTAATTTATTAATACGCAAGTCCCTAGGTATAGACGTTAGCCGTAATTGGGCTATCGTGGTTTTGTTGTGTGAATTTCCGACGGTTTCTCCCCTGCAATACTCGAAAAGTGTTGGGGAAACGATTAAAGGATACCCGCGAATTAAAGGAAATATTCAGCTTAATGAGATAGCTTACAGGTTAGAATGCAATGCGGAAGCGATCGAGATTATTAAATCATTAGAAGCTGATGCTATTATTTTAGAACCTACGAGCTACTGGTATGCTAGTTTCTGGGTTAATTCCGCTAAAAAGTTAGGTTTAGATATTTATTGGATATCTCATCAGCAAACCAAGATAAATCGTCAGCACTATTTTAAGACTAAAAATAAAGACGATTATCTTGACGCTCTAACCATTGCTCTAACTTATTTCGACAAATCAGGGTTAGACGATCTAGGCAATCCCCCGATTTTAAACAATTACGATCACGACTCGATCGATTTATTGCGCCGGACTTTTCACGAGCGAGAACAGCTTGACAAGAATAAAAATTCTTTAATTAACCAACTTAGGCAACGGTTATGCTGTGAATTTCCGGAGATTGCACAAAGAGACTTTGAATATATCGGAGTTAAGGGGTATAACCCAACACTAGGACATATCGCCGGATTAAAAAATAACCCGCGCATCAAAACCACGGCCGGGACTGGAATTAGTCAATATAGCCAACTATTGGCTAAGGACATTGTTATGTATCAAACTAGAATTTTGATTAAAGAACAGGAGTTAAGAGAAATCCTAGAGTTAAATCATTTTAAACCTTATTGCCAAGTATTTGATCAATTTCTTTTTGGGACGGTGACTAAAAGCTTGTTGCTTTTGCACTGTTACCCTATCGAAAGATTTTTAGTAAACGGAAAACCTTACTTTAAACGTGATCACGATATTAGTCTTAGAAAGTTTCAGGCTTATCTAGGCTTAGGGTATTCCTATCAGATTTCTGGTGATACTTCTGCCAAACAAGACAAGGTTAAAAAGTCTTGGAAGGGTTCCGACTTAATGCGCTCTCACTTGTACGCTCACGCACTGGTGACTATTTGCCCGGATAAACCCGCTAAAACTGAAATTATTAACAAGCTTAAGCATTCGTGGCTTAATCCCCGAATTCATGTCTATTACGACCACGAAAATGGTCAAAGAATTGAGAAAAGGAAAGAGTTACCCACTTTTAAGGCATTGGGTAAAGATGGACTATGCCGCTTACTGTTTTATGAAACCAGGCTACTCTATCAACTTTTGACGGACAATTTAGTAAAGTGATCTTTGGGACAAGATTGAGTTTAAAATCTGAAATAGATAATTTTTTTAAGGGATCGAGTCAAGTTTATGGCAGATATTGTCGATATTGCGGTCAGTGCCGATAATTTTAAAACTCTAGTGACGGCGGTACAAGTGGCTAATCTTGTGGATGCCCTAAAAAGTCCTGGCCCTTTCACGGTTTTTGCCCCCACCGACGAAGCTTTTGCCAAATTGCCCCCCGGGACGATTACAACCCTAGTGCAGAATATCCCCCAATTAACCCGAATTCTCACCTATCACGTCGCTGCGGGCAAATATATGCAGGAAGATTTGGCAAAATTGGCTGTAGTGACTTCTCTAGAGGGTTCACCGATTCCCATCGATTGTAGCGAAGGTTTTGAGGTGAAAAATGCCACGGTTGTCGCGGGTAATATCGAGGCGGATAATGGTGTGATCCACGTCATCGATACGGTGATCCTGATGGGTTAGTTTTTGACCGGCTTTTGCCCGGTCTGCATCTAAGGCAAATCTGTCTTAATTTAGTAACTAAATATACAGATACTTTTGCTTGTTTATGGTTTCGATGCTCGACGGAGGAAAATGCCCACTTTCTGCACTTTCTTGTCTGCACCTGTTCAGACCATCAAATGGCTTGGCTATAGTGCTTTTCACGTTACTGAGGTATCGACAAGTTTTGCCAACAAAGGGCTTAAGCCCCTTGCCCATACCTCATTCTGATGAAAACTGCTATATCATAAATATTAACGAAAAAGTAAGGAAATATTAAGGGAGATGAAAAATGGTTAACCATTTTCTCCCCCTGATTAATTTTTGCCTTAGAATGCCGGTTATAAAGGGATAAACAAGATAATTCCCGCTAAGGAGTACGCCAATGAAGACCTTAGAATTTCTCTCGGAACTGAATGCCGCACCGCAAGGATGGGGATTCTGGATTGATCGCCAGCATATCGAAGCCAGCCACGTCGGTCAATATTCCTTTGAGAATGATCGTTTGCCAAAAAGTTTTGTTCATATCGGTAGTCTCGCTGAATTAGCTCACCAACGACAAAAATATATTCTTAGCCATCTCGACAGTAATGACAACGTGGAAGAACTTGCTCAAGAATGGGTACAAACACTGCTCGCTAATCTAACAAATTAATCGTTTCTGGAAAATTCACCCAAAAAAGAGGCCACTTTCCGCAAGATGGCCTCTAAATTTTTTTGTTAGGGGTTGGGGGTGTTGGGGTTTTAGGGTGTTAGGGTGTTAGGGTTTTAGTTGAATTCCCCCATTCCCCCACTTCCCCATCTCCCTACTCCTCTATTCCCCAGAAGCATTAGGACTGATTTTGAGAACTAAAACCCCTAAAGGTGGTAAACAGAGATCAATCGAGTAGGGACGGCTATGATAGGACCATTCCTCCGACCATTTACCGCCAAGGTTGCCCATATTACTACCGCCATATTTACCCGCATCGCTGTTAAAGATTTCCTGATAAAAACCGGGATGGGGTACACCAACGCGATAATGGCTGTGGGGTTGGGGAGTAAAATTACAGACCACCACCAGAAACTCCTGCCAATTTTTGCTCCAGCGCAGGAAAGAAACGACACTATGACTATTATCACTACAGTCGATCCACTCAAAGCCATCCTGACCAAAATCCTGGGTATATAGAGCAGGTTCACTCTTATAGGTGGCGTTCAAATCCGAGAAAAAGCGTTTTAGCTGTTGATGGGGTTCATGCTGCAAAAGACCCCACTCCAAATCACCCCAAACATTCCACTCACTCCACTGGCCAAATTCCATGCTCATAAACATGGTTTTCTTACCGGGGTGGGTAAACATATAACTAAATAATGCCCGGACATTGGCAAATTTTTGCCACTCATCCCCCGGCATTTTGCCAATCATATTACTTTTGCCGTGAACCACTTCATCGTGGGACAAAGCCAGCATATAATTCTCGCTGTGGTTATACCACATACTAAAAGTGACATTATTTTGATGGAATTGACGGAACCAGGGATCCATGCCGAAATAATCGAGCATATCGTGCATCCAGCCCATATTCCACTTTAAATTAAAGCCTAAACCGCCCATATAGGTGGGCCAGGACACCATCGGCCAAGCGGTGGATTCTTCGGCAATAGAGAGAATTCCGGGGAAATAGCTAAAAATTACATGATTGACTTGACGCAGGAATTCCGCAGCCTCTAAATTTTCCCGGCCACCGTACTCGTTAGCCACCCATTCCCCATCTTTACGACAATAATCGAGATAGAGCATAGAAGCCACCGCATCCACGCGAATACCGTCAATATGGTACTTATCGAACCAAAAAAGGGCATTAGCCACCAGGAAATTTCTGACTTCGTTGCGACCGTAGTTAAAAATTAAGGTTCCCCATTCCTTGTGTTCCCCTTTGCGCGGGTCGCCGTGTTCATAAAGATGAGTCCCGTCAAAGAAAGCTAACCCGTGGCCATCTTTGGGGAAGTGACCGGGGACCCAATCCACTAGCACACCAAGGCCATTTTGATGACATTGATCGATAAAATACATAAAATCTTCAGGATTGCCGTAGCGACTGGTGGGGGCAAAATAACCCGTCACTTGATAACCCCAAGAACCATCAAAGGGATGCTCGGCGATCGGTAATAATTCGATATGGGTGTAACCTAATTCTTTAACGTAGGGAATCAGTTTTTGGGCTAACTCGTAGTAACTCAAAAAGCGTGCTCCAGTGTTCCATTCCGACACGGGAACCGCTTCTCCTTCCCCGGAAAGTAAACGGGGGGGTTCGGCACTGGAAGTGTGCAGCCAAGAACCGAGGTGTAATTCGTAAACGGAAACCGGTTGAGTTAAAGGATCGCTATGGCGGCGTTTTTCCATCCAATCGCTATCATCCCAAGTATAGCTATCTAAATTGGCCACGATCGAGGCGGTTTTCGGGCGTACTTCTTGGGCAAAACCGTAGGGATCAGATTTTTCGTAAATATGACCTTCCCAATTTTTGATCTCGTATTTATATTTAGTGCCAACACCGATTTCCGGGATAAACAATTCCCAGACCATATTATTACGTTTCCGCATTTGGTGATCACGACCATCCCAGCTATTAAAATCACCAATAATCGAGACGTTGCGGGCATTAGGGGCCCAAACGGCAAAATAAACCCCTTTAATACCTTCGATTTCGGCTAAATGCGCCCCTAATTTTTCATAAATGCGATGATGGTTGCCCTCCCCAAACAGGTGTAAATCAAAATCGCTGAGTTTGGCAGAACGGAAGGCATAGGAATCATAGATTACTCGTTCCTGTTCCCCCTCCTGGATGCGTAATTGATAATTGTTCAGTTCACCGATATCGATGACGCACTCGAAAAAATGGGGATGATAAGCGGTCGTCATGGGATATTCTTGTCTTTGGGACGGTAAAATAACCCAAGCAGCCGTGGTTTTCGGTAAATAGGCTCTAACAACCCATTTATTCACTTTTCCTTCTTCTTCTAGGGGATGGGCCCCCAAAACCTCAAAGGGATCGTGATGGAGGTTGTTGACGATTTGATGGACTTGTTCGGGGGATACCACTATAGACATTCAGTTAACACTCTTGACATCTACAATACTTATAGCAAGGAAATAGTCATTTTTTCCCTGCCTTCTGGGAATTCTCAAACTAATGATAAGTAGGTAGGCGTTAAAAGTTGTCAGACACCCCCCTTATCAAGGGGGGCATGGGGGATCCCCCCGCCTATCGGCACCCCCCTTATCAAGGGGGGCAGGGGGGATCGAACCTAAAATCCATTTTTAATTTAATTATAACCAGCTACTTATATTCTGCCGACTCATTCAACTATGGCTGTGGCTGCTGCCGAAATTATCGTCATTGAAGACGATTTTGCGCTCCGAAACCTGATTTACCGCTTTCTCGGTCAAAAAAACTAGCGAGTAAAAGTGGTGGCCAATGGTAAAACTGCCAATTTAATCTCGATTTGGTCATTCTCGATGTTAATCTAGCCGATAGCCTCGAATTTGACCTACTCTACATCTCTACACGGTTCTTAGCTGGAACGAGTTTGATCCCTAGGAGATTGACTTTCTTCTAATTCAGCTTTGATTTTTACCGAGTCTTCAATCTGCTGGGCCTCTCGCTTAAATTCACTTTCAAATTCCTTGGATGCTTCTTGAAATCCTCGAATCGTTTTGCCTAAACTGCGACCGATTTCTGGTAATTTTTTCGGTCCGAAAACTAGCAGGGCAATCAAGAGAATTAACCCCATTTCCGGTAATCCAATCCCAAAAATATTCATTTTTCTGCTCCTAATAAAAAAATCGCGGTGGGCAATAACCCACCTGCTAAAGTCCGAGGGACAATTCTGCGGCCAAAAATGCCGACAAGATTGTTTTAATCTGCTTACTGACCCCAATCTACATTAAATCCTTCTAAAATTAGGGAGGAGTTATAGATCTGTAAAATAATCAGCAAAAAGACTAAAAACAGAGCCATAAACACTCCCATCAGCAAGGTAGTTCCCCAACCGGGAGAAACTTTACCATATTCTGAGTTGAGGGGACGAAGGATTTCACCTAAGCGTGTACGCTGTGCCATAAGTTACCAAGAAAGATCTGTAAATGATAATTTTGTATTGATCCGTAATTTGACGAACTGCCAACCGATCAACCCAGTGAGATAAAATCTACTGCTGTTGCCAGTGGAGCTTTTTTGGTCTAATTCCTAACGGAATCGTTTTTCGCCTGCCCTGCCACGCCCACAAGAACAAGAATCTGCAAGCGCCTACAGTACGGCAATTATTCTAACATTGTTTGGTAATCTTCTCAGGATTTAGGAGATGGTCGATAGGGGTTAGGTGTGGGGTGTGAGTTGGGGTGATGGGGGAGAAGGGAGAAAAAGCTGATCAGTGATCACTAATCACTGATCAAGTCTCCTTCGGTGCTATGATCGAGGGTGTAAAGTTTTATCAACACTAACTTAAACAAGCTCTCAAGAGAGGATATAAAGAACCACAGATGGCTTACACACTTCCCCCTTTACCCTACGATTACACTGCCTTAGAGCCTTGCATCACCAAAAGTACCCTAGAATTCCACCACGACAAGCACCACGCCGCTTATGTCAATAACTATAACGGTTTGGTCAAAGATACGGAACTCGATGCTCTCTCTTTAGAAGAAGTTATCGTTAAGGTTGCTGGTGATGCCTCTAAAGCTGGGGTTTTCAACAATGCCGCCCAAGCATGGAATCATAGTTTTTATTGGGACTGCATGAAACCGGGTGGTGGCGGTGCGCCTACCGGTGCTTTAGCCGATAAAATTAACGCAGATTTCGGCAGTTTCGAGAAATTTGTCGAAGCTTTCAAAACTGCGGGCGCTACTCAATTCGGTAGCGGTTGGGCTTGGTTGGTTCTCGATAACGGTACTCTCAAAGTTACCAAAACTGGCAACGCTGACAATCCTTTAACCGCCGGACAGGTTCCCCTCTTAACTATGGATGTGTGGGAACACGCTTATTATCTCGACTACCAAAATCGTCGTCCCGATTACATCAGCGACTTTTTAACTAAGTTGGTTAATTGGGATTTCGTGGCTGCTAATTTAGCGGCGGCCTAAAAATTTGGCTCAGTTAATTCAGTTATCAGTTATCAGTTATCAGTTATCAGGGGTTGGGGAGCAGGGAGAAACCATCCATAGGTTGGAGGTTAATACTACTCTTAAAACTGGCAAATCTCTCTAATATTAATTATCCTTAAAATAGATAACCAGAAAAAACTTTTTTAACATCGATCGCGCTTCTCGCACCATGGAACAACCTGTCAGTTGGATTATTCCCCGTCATCCCCGTCCCGATTATCCCCTGTTTGTATTTTTACCCGGAATGGATGGCAGCGGCCAACTATACCATCGTCAGATTAAAAACCTTGCTCCTTACTTCGATCTGCGTTGTTTGGCGATTTCCCCGCAATATCTCGGTGATTGGGAGGAATTAAGCGATTGCGTGATTGCTTTATTGGAACAGGAATTAAAGCGACAATCGAGAAAAGTCTATCTCTGCGGTGAGTCTTTTGGCGGCTGTTTAGCCTTGAAAATAGCGACAAAATCACCAAAATTAATTAAAAAACTGATTTTAATTAACCCTGCTTCTTCTTTTAATCAAAGACCTCTTTTGAGCTTGGGAATCGGTATCACCCAGATAATGCCCGATTTCATCCATGGCAGCTCGGCCCTGACTATTTTACCCTTTCTGGCCGCTCTGGGTCGAATATCCCGGGAAGATCGCCGCTCTCTCCTCAAAGCCATGCAATACGTCCCACCGAAGACGATTAGCTGGCGTTTATCCCAGTTACAACGGTTTCAGGTTAGTGCCAGCGAGTTAAAACGTCTGCAATTGGGGGTGTTAGTGATAGCCAGTCAAGGGGATCGACTGTTACCATCGGTAGCGGAGGCTAAACGCCTAATTCAGCAGTTACCCGCCGCAAAATTAACGATTCTGCCCCATAGTGGTCACGCTTGCCTGCTGGAAACCGATATTCACCTCAAAGACATTCTCCATCACCATGCTTGTCTCCCCCGAAGCCTACCCGCAAAAAGTCACTGAGGATGGTTCTTATACCTTTTTTTCGACCGAATTCGGCGAATGTTATCATTCTACCTCCGGGGCAAGGGAAGAAGCCGAGAAAAAATTTATCCTCTCCAGTCGTCTGGCAGCAAAAGCAGACCAGAGCAATAATCTGAAAGTTCTTGACATTTGTTACGGCTTAGGGTATAATACCGCCGCAGCCTTAGCGGCCATTTGGCAAGTTAGGGGGGATTGTCGGGTAGAATTATTAGCTTTAGAAAGCGATCGAATGGTTCCCCTAGCGGCTATTAGAGAGAATCTCTTAAATAGTTGGAGTCAACCAATTCCCGAATATTTAAATGATTTTGCCCATAATCACCGGCTAGACCTGCCTAATCTCACGGCTAAACTGTTAATCGGGGATGCGCGACAGACGATAACCAAGGTGATTGACGCGGGTTTTCAAGCGGAGGCGATTTTTCTCGATCCCTTTTCCCCGGGTAAATGTCCGCAACTGTGGACGGTGGAGTTTTTAGCTTTAGTGGCCAAATGTCTGAGTCCGACGGGTTATTTAGTCACCTATTCCTGTGCTGCCTCGGTGCGAAGGGCTTTACAATTAGCAGGATTGCAGATTGGGGCCACCGATAGCGTCGGTCGGCGATCGCCGGGGACAATCGCCAGTTTTTTGTCCTTACCCCCATCTCTATCGGCACAGGAACGGGAACATCTGCAAACTAAGGCCGCTATTCCCTATCGAGACCCGACTTTAAGCGACCCGGCCGAAGTGATTATACAACGTCGTCGCAGCGAACAGGCTCTCTCTGATTTAGAACCGACTAGCCACTGGAAAAAACGTTGGCAAAGATCAGTTAATTCGATCGAAATCTCGGAATGAGATTATAGCGTTTTTCAGTCTGCTGAGGTACAAAAGTTATGGGTTTTAGGCAAGAGGCAAAAGGGAAGAAAAATAGGTGTACCTCACTAGCTTAGGAAACGCTATAATTCCTAGAGGAGTAATTTCGGGGCTGTCAACCAGAACAACTGACACTTGCCTAGGGGATTTTGTTGATTGGGAACCTCTAGACCAATTATTCCCGCCTTTTTGACCGATAATTTTCCTTGAAACTTGCCCCAAACTAGCATTTCCGTCCAATAACCTAAATCCGGTTCGTGTCCCACCAGTGCGATCGCGTTTTCCTCTCGCTGATAGTCCGACTTTTGCCACCATTGCACCCAATCTTGAATATTGCCGTTGGGTGATAGGGGATTAAATTGCTCAATTTTACGGCTTAAACCCGCTTTTTGCAAAATTTCGGCAGTTTGCACCGCACGCACTAGGGGAGAAGTCAAAATTAGGTCAAATTTCACCCCCAACTGTCCTAATCTTTGGGCAACTTTAGCAGTTTTTGTCTTACCTTCCTCGGTTAAAGGACGTTCCCTATCGTTGAGATAATCCCCCGATTGTCCTGCTAATCCATGACGCACAAAATAAAGTTTCATATCAGTGTAGGGTCGGTCTTGGCGATGATAATAGATAGCTGAGATTTAATACCTAGGTGCGAATTACCTTTTCATCGGGGTTAACTAGATGGGAAAGTTTCTGTTTAATTTGGGTGTCATACAGTTCCCACTTGAGTTTTGCGTATTCGGCATTATTATTAAAACCACCAAGGAAACCGATAGGAATTTCAAAACCTCCGGCCATGTAACGACCACCACCAAAAAAGCGACCTTGGTTATCCTGTCCGAAAGCTTCCTTGAGAAATTCATCGGGATCTAGGGTAATTTTACTGGTACGCATAGAACCGATGACTAACTCGATCTCCTCATCTTCATCGTGAACGATACCATAAACTAAAGCCGTGTGAACATTTTCTTCCGTCACCAAAAAATCGGCAGCTTGGGGAATCGCATCTCGGTCATCATAACGCAAATAACCGACCCCGGCGATCGAATAATTATTTTTAATAATACGGTTTTTCAGGGCCCGTTCAATCACATCCATCACCCGTCGGGATCTGGCCGATTGCAGGACAGCGTTTAATAATTGAGCATCGTAGAAACGACTGAGATAACCAGCAGCAATAAATTCACACTCTTGCGCTTGCATTAAATTATTCGTATCCGATCGCAATCCGTGCATCAAAGCTGTGGCACACTTAACATGGACGGTATCGCTAGTATTAAAACTTATTAACCCTTTTTGGATATATTGGGTTAATATCGTCGCTGTTGCCCGGATTTGGGGACGAATATCGACAAATTCCGCCTCTAGATCCCCTTGGCGAGTATGATGATCAATCACGGCAATAATGGGAATTTTTGCCTGTTTAACCAGAGTGGTTAACTGACTATTGGTTCCCTGACCATCGACAAAAACACAACCCTGATAAACCGAGAGATCTCTATCCTTGAGGGTATGGACTCCCCAACGTTTAGCCGGTAAACCCGTTAGTTTTACCAAAGCGACATTTTCCTGATGGGAGAGAGTACCCGCATAGACTATATCACAGTGAATATCGTACTGTTCGGCGATAATTTGATAGGCCCAGGCACTAGAAAGGGCATCGGGATCCGGGAAATCCTGCATCACCACAATTTGATTTTCGCCGCGGTGATTTTCCAAAGTACGTCGCAGGCGATCGATCAGGGAAATAAGTAGGGTATCATTACTAACCGTGACTGGAGGAAGGGGACATACTGCCGGTGCTTCCCCTACCACTACATCAGTTTCGAGGGACTTGGCAGGAACTAGACTCAGTAATTCAGCCATCATTTTTAGAAAAGTTCGCTTAAAGGTAGATTCAGTCAGGATTTTTTGAGTTAATTAATTCTAGACGATATTCTCGCTTGATCGGTTTATCTCAATTATTAAGCTTTTCTCGCCCCTAGCTCCTTACTCTGGGGACATAACTCTAGTCTATCAAAAGACCCTTCCCGTTTGTTCTGGGAGAGGGGTTAGGGGTGAGGGACATTAACCATCGCTGCCATTACTTGAGAAAATAGATAATTTAGATAGTCAACGCCTTACCATTAATCATGGATGAACCGATAGATATTGAAGTAGTTAGAACTGAAGCACTAAGAAAGCTGGGTAGAAATATAGTTAATTTTTCAAAGATTGAAGGTACTTTAAAGTATCTACTTTCAGTTAGTCAGATCAAGGGATTATCAAAATCAACCCGTAACCAGTTCGTTGACAGTCATAAGAAATTTCGTAAGCTCACATTAGGTAGCCTAGTTGGGAAATTACATAACACTGTGCTGGTGGATGATAGTCAGTCTGAACCTCAACTAGACTCTTCTGAGTTAGGTATGTCTTTGTCATTTAAGGTTACCTATAGTGACTCAGATTTCTGGCTCTACCGAACCTGTCATGCAAAACTATCAACAACTCATGCTTGTAAAGCTTGTACAATAGGGCTTTGAGTTTTTGTTAGATTGATATTTATCAACTTTAGAGCATTGCTGGACAGAGAGGGAGCTTGGGGAATTT
>NZ_JBLZRT010000074.1:0-1233 GCF_048564745.1 Microcystis sp. | reverse complement strand
ATGATTATTATCTTAATTTCGGAGTTATCCGTTATATTTTTGCTTTTTATTCGGTCGTCAGGATTCAGGAGATTATTTTTATTTATTCTCCCCACACCCCACACCCCACATCCCCCCATCCCCCCAACCCCCCCCTCCCCCCCAGCCCCCCCCCCCCCCCCCCCACCCCCCCCCCCCCCCAACTCCCGCTGAGCCCTTACCCTCACCATTTTTCATCTGACTGGAAGTTGTTCCCCTCTTGATGAAGTTTTTTCGCGATCATCAGGGAAATTGGGGTGTAGGGTGTGGGGTGTAGGGTGTGGGGTGTGGGGAAGTGGGGAAGTGGGGGAAGTGGGGAAGTGGGGAAGTGGGGTGTGGGGTGTGGGGAGAATAAATAAAAATAATCTCCTGAATCCTGACGACCGAATAAAAAGCAAAAATATAACGGATAACTCCGAAATTAAGATAATAATCATGGCTGACCATGGCTGACCATTACCCCCCCCTAGAATTAGCGGAGGCAAAACCAGCCAATCCTAGTAGGGTAACGGCGGCTTCCGTCCCACCGCAGATCATCCCTTTGGCCAAACCCCTTTGTACTAGACGAAAAGCATCGCCGATGGCATTGGAACCGGCAGCACAAGCGGTCACGGTGCAGTTACTCGGTCTCTTGGCCCCCGTGTGGATAGCGGTTAAACTGGCGGCCATATTGGCAATCATCATCGGGATCATGAAGGGAATACACCGGCTCGGACCTTTTGTCAAGTAAATTTCCTGTTGATCCTCCAGCACTTTTATGCCACCTACGCCCGTACCAATTAGTACACCTATATTATCGGCATTGAGAGCGTCGATAACTAATCGAGAATCTTGTCCTGAATATAGTCGACAGCTTTTTGTACAGTGTCAAGTTGTTGGGCATCTTCGTCGGGAATTTCAATATCAAATTCTTTCTCTAAAGCCAACACTAACTCGACCAAATCATAGTAATCAACTTCCAGATCATCAGCAAAGCTTGCTTGGGGGGTAACTGTACCCGGATCCTCTACTTCTAATTGTTCCACAACAACTTTTTTAACTCGATCGAAAATTTCTGCACTCATGGATGTCAACTTTTATCCGCTGGTTTACCGGACTCTAGCCTCTAGGGTCTGGGGAAATGGGGCGGTGTTACCATTTCCGACAATAAATTTCGGTTAGCTTTTTCACTGACCATTTTTCATCTTACTGGAAGTTGTTCCCCTCTTGATGAAG
>NZ_JBLZRT010000073.1:0-80054 GCF_048564745.1 Microcystis sp. | reverse complement strand
AGATAAATCCAGGTAAAAGAATTATTATCTTTTGGGATGTAGCTTCCTATCATAGAGGGGAATTAATACAAGGTTTTTTAGCTGAAGTAAATGAAGGTTTAGCCCCAGAAAACTGGAAAATAACCTGTCATTTATTTGCTCCTTATGCTCCTGAAGAAAATACGATTGAAGCAATTTGGCTATCATTAAAAACTCTGGTAAGGAGATGCTACCGTTTCTGTAAAAATTTTCGGATTATGAAGAAGATATTTAATCTTTTAATCAACCTTAAACTATTTACTTTTCCTAATCTCCACAATTACGATGCTTTTTCATGTCTCATTTGAAAACGCTATATCTTCTCTGGAATCGGTAAACCCGAACCCTTATAAGGAGGAGCAATTTTTTGGGCATGGCGATCGCTTTTTGGGCAAGAGGAGGAACGAGCGCATCTCTCCTAGGGTAGAACGCTGATGGCAAAGGATGGTCAGTCACCCCTAGATAGTCAACAGCCTACCCGAAAAAGCTAGATTTTGTAACAAAATTTAGTATTACTTAGTGCTGTGTATAGAGAAGTTGCGAATTGTTAACCCTAGCTTTGCTAGGAAAATAAAATGTGATATTGTGACCCCAAGGCCGTGAAAAACGGCAAGGTTTTCAGTTTTTTTAAACATCAGGTCGCTACATTCTACAGCTATTTTCGCTCAAAAAAAACGATTTTCTAGGCCTTTCTATGACTTATCTTGTTGAACATCCTTCTACAACCTTTTATTCCTATACCGATACGGGGGTCGATCCCCTGAAAACCGCTCACGGAGTTTATATCACGGTTCACGGACATTTTTACCAACCACCGCGAGAAAATCCCTATCTAGACAGAATTGAACGGCAGCCGAGCGCCCATCCCTTCCACAATTGGAATGAACGCATCCATCACGAGTGTTATCGTGCCAATGCTTTTGCACGCATTTACAATGACCGGGGGGAAGTGATCAAAATAGTTAATAACTACGAATATCTCAGCTTTAACATCGGGGCCACCCTCATGTCATGGATGCAATCCCATGATCCCGAAGTTTACCAACGCATCCTGACAGCGGACAGAAAAAGTTGTCAACGCTTAAACGGTCATGGTAACGCCATCGCCCAGGTCTATAATCATATCATTCTGCCCCTAGCCAACAAACAGGACAAATACACCCAAATTCGCTGGGGAAAAGCTGATTTTCAGCACCGTTTCGGCCGTGATCCCGAAGGAATGTGGTTAGCAGAAACAGCCATTGATTTAGCCACAGTGACAGCTTTAATCGATGAAGGGATTAAATTCACCATTTTAGCCCCTTCCCAGGCCCTGCGCTGTCGTCCTTTCCCTAGCGACCACGATCCTCATCCCCAATGGCACGCGGTGGCCGGAGGTCAAATTGATCCCACCCGTCCCTATCGCTGTTACATCCCCGATGGTCGTTATCTGGATATTTTCTTCTACGATGGTCCAATTTCTCGCGATATGGGCTTTAATGATGTCCTAGCCAGTAGTGATTTTCTCGTCGGTCGTCTGGGACAAGCAATTAAAGGGGATCATCGACCCTCCCAGTTAATCAGCGTCGCTACCGATGGGGAAACCTTCGGCCACCACAAACAGGGGACAGAGAAGTGTCTTAGCTATGCTTTTACGGAATCTTTCCCTAAAAACGGCTGGACAGTCACCAATTTCGCCCATTATCTCAGTATTTGCCCCCCCACTTGGGAAGTGGAATTAAAACCCGTGACCGCGTGGAGTTGTGTCCATGGCGTAAATCGTTGGCAGGATGACTGTGGTTGCGGGGGAGGGGGAAATTACCAGCAAAAATGGCGTAAACCCCTGCGGGAGTCCCTAAATTGGCTCAGAGATGAGTTGATTAAGGTCTATGAGATTCAGGGACAGGAATTTTTCCGCGATCCTTGGCAGACAAGGGATGACTACATTGCAGTTATTTTAGATCGATCCCCAGACGCGATCGAACATTTCCTGGCTTTGCATCAAAGTCGTACCCTGAGTAAAAGCGAGAAAATCGATGCTTTGCGTTTATTAGAAATGCAAAGACAAGCTTTATTGATGTTTACCAGTTGTGGCTGGTTTTTTGAGGAAATTTCTCGACCTGAAGGCACGCAAATTTTGAGATATGCTGGCCGGGCCCTGGAATTAGCCGGAGAAGTGGCTGGAATTCAATTAGAAATGAATTTCCTCAGTCGTCTAGCTTTCGCTCCCAGTAACGTTAAGTTATATCAAGATGGGGCCGATGTCTATCGACAATTGGTCACTTCTGCGCGGGTGGATTTGGAACGGGTGGCGGCCCATTACGCTATTAGTTCCCTATTTACCAATTATCCCAGTCATCATCGGATTTATTGTTACAATACCCGTCAATTAGATTATCAAAAACAAGCGATCGGGTCTTTAACTTTAGCAGTGGGACAGGTGGAATTAACCTCGGAAATTACCCAAGAAAGTGAACATTTTGTTTTTGCTGTTCTACATTTAGGAGGTTGGGATTTTTACTGCTCCATTCAACCTTTTAACAGTCGGTTAATCTATACCAATCTTAAGGATCATCTCTTTGAATCTTTACAACAGGCCAGTGTCTCAACCATGATCGTAGAAATGGGGCGCGGATTGGGAGAAAACTTTTTTGCTTTACCCCATCTTTTTGCCGATGAAAGACACCGGATCATGCAGAAGGTGACAGCCGAAACTAAAAAACGTCTCGATCAATTATACACCCAAGTTTATCGGGATAATTACGGCATTTTAGCGGCTTTCCAACGGGATGAGATTCCCGTACCTCAAGAGTTACAGGTAGCGGCCGATATTGCCATTTCTCACCGTTGTTTACAGGTGATTAATGCCCTAGAAAAAGATTTTGAGCAGCGGCAAGCGACGGAAAATAATCTCGATCAATTATTTGCTATTGCTAAGGAAGCCAATCATTTACGCTGTCAATTAAATATTCCCGAAGCGCGTCAAACCTTAGAAAGTTTGCTCTGGCAATCTCTTTGGAAATTATTACACGATGGCGATCCTTTAACGGCGGAGGACGATACTCGCTTAATCACCCGTTTAATTGAAGTTAGCCAACAATTAAACCTAGGATTATCCCTCGATCGCTCTCAGGAATTATACTATTATTACTTCCATGATCGTTTAGTTCCTAATTCTTTGCAGTCTAATTCAATAGATGCTGCCTGTCCTTGGCCGATGACTCAATTAAAATGGTTATTACTATTAGGACAGGTGTTAAAAGTTGATGTGAGTATTTGGCTGTAAAATCAGTCAAAGGGTGGGCAATGCTCATCCTTTGATGATTAAGTAGGTTAGGCGATAATTGCCCTCGAACTCAGGTTAACCCAGAGACTAAACCCTTAGATTTATAATGGATCATAAGTCTCTCATCCAAGGTTTACATGACTATCACGCCGATTTATCCTGCCTCAGCCGGCACAGCAACCCAGTATCCCGATGCTTTTGGGCGTTTTGGACGCTACGGGGGCAAATACGTCCCGGAAACCCTGATGCCAGCCTTAAGTGAACTAGAAACGGCCTATAATCAGTATAAGGACGACCCCGATTTTCAAGAAGAATTAAATCAACTGCTCAAGGATTACGTCGGCAGACCTAGTCCCTTATATTTTGCCGAACGTCTCACCGCCCATTATGCCAAAGCTGACGGTACTGGGGCGCAAATTTACCTGAAACGGGAAGATTTAAACCATACTGGGGCCCACAAGATTAATAACGCCCTCGGTCAGGTTTTATTAGCCAAACGCATGGGTAAAAAGCGAATTATCGCCGAAACCGGGGCAGGACAGCACGGCGTGGCCACTGCTACGGTTTGCGCTCGTTTTGGTCTAGAATGCGTGATTTATATGGGAATTCACGACATGGAACGCCAAGAACTCAATGTTTTCCGCATGAGACTGCTTGGCGCGACGGTGCAACCCGTGGCCGCCGGGACGGGAACCCTGAAAGATGCCACCTCGGAAGCGATTCGCGACTGGGTAACTAATGTGGAAACCACTCACTACATCCTTGGTTCTGTGGCCGGTCCTCATCCCTATCCGATGATGGTGCGCGATTTTCATGCGATTATTGGTCAAGAAACTCGTCAGCAAAGTCTGGAAAAATGGGGCGGTTCACCGGATATTCTCCTCGCTTGTGTGGGGGGTGGTTCTAATGCTATGGGTTTATTTCATGAGTTTGTTAAAGAAGCTGCCGTGCGTTTAATTGGTGTTGAGGCGGCTGGGGAAAGTATCGCCTCTGGAAAACACGCAGCTACCCTTACCCAAGGTCAACCGGGGGTTCTACATGGGGCCATGAGTTATTTATTACAAGATAACGAAGGTCAAGTTATCGAGGCTCACTCCATTAGTGCCGGTTTAGATTATCCCGGAGTCGGGCCAGAACATAGCTTTTTAAAAGATAGTGGTCGCGCTGAATATTACAGTGTCACTGACCGGGAAGCACTAGAAGCTTTTCAACGAGTTTCCCGTTTAGAGGGGATTATTCCAGCCCTAGAAACTGCCCACGCTTTAGCCTATTTAGAAACTCTTTGCCCGCAAGTAACCGGTAGTCCTCGCATTGTTATTAATTTCTCTGGACGGGGTGATAAAGATGTGCAATCGGTGGCTAAATATCTATCGATGAATGGTTAACAGTGAGCAGTTATCAGTTATCAGTTATCAGTGAGAGGAATAAGCTATGGTGCATCTAAATTTGATATTCGTTTTGACCTATTTCCCGTTCCAGACTAGCTTAACATGAAAAGTTCTTTTAAGAAGCGTTATCAGTTAGGAATTTTGATGCTTGTATCGACAAGTTTAATGGCCTGTAGTGCCTTAAACTATAGCTCTTTGACGGAACTTGTACCATCTTTCTCTCCCTCTCCTTCTCCCTCTCCTTTAGATGCGGCAACTTTACTTGTTTTAGAGCATAAAATCTATCAACAGGTAAATCGCTATCGTCAATCTGGCAATTTATCTCCCCTACTGTTAAATCGGACAATTTCGCAACAAGCAAGATTACATAGCCAACGTATGGCCGCGGGTTTAGTTCCTTTTAGTCATCAAGATTTTGACAAAAGAGCGCAAACTATTGGCGTTTCCGTTCCCTATGAAGCGGTGGGGGAAAATGTGGCAGTTAATCAAGGTTATGATGACCCGGTAATGATTGCTGTGGATGGTTGGATTAAAAGTCAAGGTCATCGGGAAAATATGGAGGGAGATTTTGATAGTACCGGGATTGGAGTAGCGACGGATAATCAAGGAAAATTGTACTTTACTCAAATATTTTTAAAACGTCAATTCCCTCCCGTTTCTACTAATTCCCTTAGCTACGATCCTATCGGGAATCAATCTTTTTTAATTACCCTTGAAGAAAACACTAATTATCAAGTTAATCGCTACCGAATTTCTCAAAATTTACCGCCCCTACGTCTCGATGCTCGTATTAGTCATGAAGCTCGCTTATTTAGTCAAAAAATGGCCAATAAACAGGCTCCTTTTAGTCATGATGGTTTTGAGGGAAGAGTCAAGGCAGTACAAAGGAAGATTCCTTTAGAAAAAATGGGCGAAAATTTGGCTTTTATGAAGGGATATCCTGACCCCGTTAGCGTTGCCGTCAAGGGTTGGATTAATAGCCCTGGCCATCAAAAAAATATGGTTGGTGATTATAATCTCACCGGTATCGGTATCGCTAAAAATAATGCTGGTGAATATTATTTTACACAACTTTTTGTTAAAAAGCGTTGACAAAATTACCCCGATGATACCTAAAATTAATTACCAGTCTTTAGCTATCAGCCTTTTCAGTTATCAGTGATCAGTTATCAGTGATCAGTTATCAGGGAAATAAAGGCACTCGTGCAATAGGCAAAAGCATTACAAATTTCCCTCCTGTCTCCTGTCTCCTATCTGCTAAATATATGAACTTAGACAATTTTCAAGTGTGCGATCAAGATTTAAGCGATGACCTATTATCTCGTTATTTAGGGGTTAATTCGATCGCTGTAGATACAGAAACGATGGGATTAATACCGGGGCGCGATCGACTGTGTTTAATTCAACTCTGTGACCCCAGTGGTTTTGTCACCGCTATTCGCATTTTTAGGGGGCAAACAGAGGCTCCTAATCTCAAAAAGGTCATGGAGGATGAGCGGATAGAAAAAGTCTTTCATTTCGCCCGTTTTGATGTGGCTCAATTGTCCCAAACTTTTGGCATTGCCACTAAACCGATTTTCTGCACTAAAATCGCCAGTAAACTGGCTCGGACTTATACCAGTAGTCACGGTTTAAAAAGTCTCGTGCAGGAATTGGAAGGCATAGAATTAGATAAAACCGCTCAAAGTTCTGATTGGGGAAATGTCGCTAATCTTACTCCAAAACAACTGATTTACGCGGCTAACGATGTGCGCTATTTACTGTCAGTGCGAGATAAACTAATTGTGATGCTGCAAAGGGAAGAAAGATGGGAATTAGCCCAAAAGTGCTTTAGTTGTATCCCCGTCTTCACCGCTTTAGATTTACAGCAATACAAAGATATCTTTGAGCATTAGTCGGCAAAAGTTACGGTCTATTTAATAAGTAAATAGAAGATAGATTCTGTCTTTGATCCCCCCTTAATAAGGGGGGTATCTGACAATTTTTAACACCCACCCACTCAGTCCGATTGACTCCCAATCGAACTTTAAAACCCCAGTTATGGATTGTTTATCCCCACTTCCCCACTTCCCACTTCCCACTTCCCCACTTCCATCACTGGTTACTGATCACTGAAAATGCTCCCTAGGGCTAAAAGCTGCCAAGATCACAAAAAAGACCGCTATGATCCAAAATAGAAATCATCGTCATTGGTAGAGAATAGGTAAAAAATCTATGACATCTTATGCGGCCTCCTCTGCAAGAGCCGAAATGAGCGAACTTCGGCGCCTAAAAACCCTGCTACCCCCAGAATTACAAAGTTGGGTAACGGTAGAAGGTTCTACAGAGATTAACCCCCCCCTGATCCGTTGTGAAGAAATTGGCAGAGACGAGGTAGAAATTCAGATAGATTTGGCAAAATGGGAAAATTTAGCCATCGATCAGCGTAATTTGCTCTTTTGGCATGAAGTGGCCAGGATTCAAAATGACAGTATTCCCCGGGAAGGCTGGGAAATGGCCGCCCTCGCTATTGGCTTAGGTGGTGCGGTGGGAGAATTATGGGTACAGGACGGTTTATTATTGCTCTTGGCCATGGGATTATGTGGGATTTCCGGTTATCGTCTCTGGCGCAAAAATAACGGTGATAAAATTCTCAAAGAAGCGATCGAAGCCGATGAAAAAGCGATCGCCCTGGCCACTCGTTTCGGTTACTCTCTCCCCAACGCCTACAAGAGCCTAGGCAGTGCCTTTAAAACCCTAATCGAACAAACACCTAACCGTCGTCTGCGTAAGCGTTATGAGACCCGTTTAGATGCCCTAAGGAAGAGTGCGGCGAAAGCGAAATCCCAAACCCAAGGCCGTCCGCCCCTAGGTGAGATTCGTTAGCCGATAATTACAGATAATCTGTGACATTACCCATTGGTATTTGCGGAAAAGTGTAGTAAACATTTAAGTAGGTCATCAGGCCTTGCTCATCTATCAAACCACCTCGTTGTGTCGATGACTTCCCAAATTCCTGAAACACGTTTTCTGATCATTCCGATGGAGTATCCGGTTTTGCGGATGCCGGAACGCTTGACTGTCTTGGAAGCATTACAGTTCAAGGATCTGTTTCACCATCTCATCGCCCAAACACCCACTCCCGAAAAAGTCATTCTCGATCTGAATGCTACTCAATTTATGGATAGTAGTGGTGTGGGTGCTTTAGTGCATAATCTCAAAGCGGCTAGGGAAAAAAATATCGAGTTAGTGCTGGCTAACGTCCATCCCCCAGTGATGGGGGTTTTATCGATTACGGGACTAGATCAATTATTCACTTTCCAAACCCCTCCCCTAGCAGCCCAAGAAAACGGCCTTACTACCCCTGAAAACCATCTACCGGAAACCCATCCCTCGATTCGCAGTTGGTTAAAGCGCGGTCTTGACATTCTTGGTGGCATCGTGGGTTTATTAATCACGGGGGTTATTTTTGTCCCCATTGCTATCGCTATTAAGTTAGACAGTCCAGGGCCAATTTTTTTCAGTCAAACCCGCTGCGGTTGGTTGGGAAAGGAATTTAAGATTCTTAAGTTTCGTTCCATGTGTGTGGATGCAGAAACACTCAAGGATAAAATCCCCAATCAAGCGGAGGGAGCTTTTTTTAAGAATAAAAATGATCCCCGGATTACCCGGGTAGGAAAATTTTTACGTCGTACCAGTTTAGACGAATTGCCCCAGTTTTGGAATGTGATCACCGGTGAAATGAGTCTTGTCGGCACTCGTCCCCCCACACCGGATGAGGTGGAACGCTACGATGTTCCCCAATGGCAACGTTTAGACGTAAAACCCGGTATGACGGGAGAATGGCAGGTGAATGGTCGCTCTCAGGTGCGTAATTTTGAAGAGGTAATTCAACTAGATTTGCGCTATCAAGAAAATTGGAGTTTAGGCTACGATCTACAACTGATTTTTAAAACAATTTTGATTCTCTTTCAAAAAAACAGTGGTGCCTTCTGAAGTCTTAAATTCCCCTTCTTTCCCCCTCCAATTCCATCTACAAGTCCGGACGGAATTGGCAGCTTTAATCCCAGTCCTACAATGGTTTGAATCTCACGGCCGCTCTTTTTTACCTGACTCGGTGCTTTGGCAGTGTAAGGTGGCTTTAGCAGAAGGATTTACTAATGCTGTCCGTTACGCTCACCAACATTTACCACCGACCACACCGATCGATCTAGAATTAACTTTTTCGTCCCATTCTCTAGAAATAAGAATATGGGATCACGGTCAACCTTTTGATCTGCAAGCCAAACTCGATTCTCTACAACAACATCCCCTCGCACCTTTGGAAATGGAAAGCGATCGAGGATTACTTTTCATGCGTTCTCTTACTGATAGTTTACAATATATCCGCACTGGCGAAGGGAGAAACTGTTTAATTCTCCAGAAAAGTTTTTAAGTCAATTTATCCCCTGCTAGAAACTACGTCAATGGTACAGGTTTCCAGACGAGAAAAAAGAATTATCCCACCCCCCACACCCCAGACAAGGGTGGGAAGATGTCCGGAGGGTGCTTTGAGAGAGAAAGTAATTTGATCGTAGTACAACCACTTGTTATTAACTCGCCAACCGACTTTTGACCCAAAAGCGTTCCATTTTTGTTGGTCATAATTGCCGCTTCCTCCCAAACTTTCATAGATTCTTTTCTGAACAGATATACCGAATTTTCCCTGACTATATTTTAACCAGAGTTGATTGATAGTGGCTAAATCTTCACAGGGAAAGTTATCTATATCTTCTATCTTAAGATATTTTTCTTTAGTTCGATCAGCAACTTTTAAAAATAGATTAGCCGTTTCTTGATCGGCCTCTCGCCATTTTTCTTGCGCTAAGAAATCCCGTAGGTTAGTGTAATCAATTGCCTTGACACTTTTGAGGTTAATTTCCTCCCTGGTGGCAACTGGAAAAACTGATAAAACCGTTTCTTGAATTGTGTCCTGTGATCGGGGTTTTGGCGGAATCACTACGGCTAATTTTACCGCTAACTCTTGCAGGACTTCCCCGGCTGATTGATAACGTTTTTTGGTGCCAAATTCAATTAATTTATCTAAAATTTCACCTAATTCAACACTAACAGGATTATTAATAAGGTGCTGTCTCCATACCCATTCATGTTCACTCACATCGAATAATTCAAAGGGAGATACTCCCGTTAATAAATAGATACAAGTGACTCCTAAACTATATAAATCACTGCTATTGATCGCTTTGCCATTGCTTTGTTCTGGGGCGATATATCCCGCCGAACCGATCACTGTTCCTGTCAGGGAAAGATTAGCAATGGTTATAAATTTAGAGGCACCGAAATCCACTAAAATTATTTTATTATCGATGCGTCTCCTAATTATATTAGCTGGTTTAATATCCCGATGAATGACTCTTTTAGTATGGATAAAATCAAGAATTGGCAAAATTTCTAATAAAAGATATTTGATCTTTTCTTCATTGAAAACTCCCTCGCTTTGTAATTCTTGTTCTAGATTTTCTCCCTCAATATATTCTTGAACAAGATATTGTCGCCCATCATTGCCAGTAAAATAGGCATAGAGGGAGGGAATTTGTGGGTGTTGACCGAGATTATCTAAACTAATCGCTTCTTCTTTAAATAATTCCGCAGCCTTCTTGAGAGCATTACTACCCTGAGCGCTAGGAAAAAATTGTTTAATTACACAATAGGGTTGAGAAGGTTTATCCTCATCAATTGCTTGGAAAGTTTTACCGAAACCTCCTTGACCAATTAATTTTATGGCACGATAACGATCTTTGAGTAATAATTGAAAGCGACATTTTTGACAGAATTTATCTGTAGGATCATTGTTATATAGACAATCGGGATTAAGACATAAACTCATTGTTAGTTCAAACAGGGATAGGGAAGATGTTTCAGTGAGCAGTAAACCGACAACTGATAACTGATAACTGATAACTGATAACTGATAACTGATAGCTAAATCGAGGTTTCTTCCTCTAGCCAAATTTCTGGCTGTTGATTTAATAAAAGCTGGGCTGCCTCTAACATATCATCAACAATATCGCGCAAATCTTCCTTATTGTCGATATAAGCTTTTAACGCCTCCATCGGATCTAATTGATTGCCCACCCCTAATTCCGGTAAACGGGGACGGGTTAATTGACTAATTAATTCCGCCCGAATACTATAACTATGGGCAGTTTTTAAAGCCTCGTCAAGCTGATTGGTGTTAATTAGTTCTAATTGTTCACTGCGAATTTTATAAACTAAGCGGATAACTGCTTCCTGAATATCATGTTTTTTGAGAGCTTTTAGCAATTCTTTTTGGGGGTTTGCTGCCTCGGAAACATCCACTTCGATGGAACGGAAACGACGCACGGGTAAAGGACAAAATTCCCATTTAACCTCTCCTTTAGCCACTTCTATTAAAACATAGCCTTTATCTTCTTTTTCCTCGCTAAAATCCACTCGATCAATGCTCCCCGGATAGACAATAGGCGGATCATTGCTAGGATTAAGATTTTGGTGTTTGTGAACATGGCCTAGGGCAACATACTCGAATTGTGGACGATTTAGCAGGGATAAAGGCACGGTAAAACCTTTACCAACCGCTAAAAATCTTTCTGCTCCTAAACTAGCTCTATCGGCCATTAAATGGGCTAATAAAACTGTTGGTACGCTTGTATCTAATTGGCGAATTTCTCCTTCTAAAACTGGTTCCAAACGGTTAATTAACAATTCATTTACCCCACTCAAGGATAAACCCTCGGTTTCGGGACGGGTTAAGAGAGTGGCGCGGGTTAACCAAGGTAAAGTAATTACTTGGATATCGCCGTTGCGAGTGGTGATGCGATGGGTGGTCAGGCGATCGCCAACAATAAACCCCGGCACCGCTAAGGTACGATAGATGGAGAGACTGACACCGCCATTACCCTGAGAATGTTGATCGTGATTACCCACTAATAACACCGTCGGGATCTTAGCATCGGCAAGACGACGGAATTGACTGGCAAAAGCTTCGTGAACAAAAGGAGGAGGAGTGGCATCGGGAAAGGCATCTCCCCCAAAAAGCACTAGATCCACAGGGGAGGCAATAGCCCGATCGATACAGAGGCTTAAACTGCCCATAAAATCCTCTAAACGAGTATTTAATCCCGTTTTTGGATTTAAACGTCCATGGGAAAAACCGCTCCCCATGTGAATATCCGATAAGTGCAGTATTTTAATCATAGTAAAGGAAAAACAGGCGCAATTAAGTACACCTGTTCAGAATTATTTATTTTCCTAATTTTTTATCGCCATCTTGACGACGGCGATCGCGCCATTCTGTAGTCGTCAGGTAGAGAATGCCACCACTGACGATAACGAGGAGAATTAAGGCGACTAGAAAGAGAGTGTTGAGAATCAAGGATGTTTCCATGGTATCTATAGATTACCTAGAAACCGTTACGACCCCAAACCACCATGGCGATCGACCAAGTGAACAGGGCGAGAATGCTAACCCAACCAAGTGTCAAAATATCCATAATTGCCTTTGTTAAACGAAATACTTAGGAGATAACTACTCAATTTATAATACTTCATCAGTGACTCCGTTTTAGAGAGGCGATCATGCAAATTACGCTCAAGGAAAGAATCGAATCCATACAGGTGGGGAGTATCTCGGCTCTGGCTTTCCTGGTTCCCTATCTGCTATTTTTAACTGTTGATCGACTATTGTTAGGGGAATCGCTCACACTAATTGGCGCTTTTGTCAAGATATCCGGGGCGATAATTAGCGGATTTCTCTTCGGTGTCACCTATCGTTATGTCGTCCGTAACGACGATAATCCCCATCTCAAAGATGGTACAGTGGCAGCTTTTGCCCTAGTCCGCGGCCTAGTTCCCCTACAATTATCCACAGACTTGATCGCTGACGCTTGGCAATTAAGTCTCTTTCTGGGAGAGAGCTTTATCTGTTTTTTATCCTGTCGTCTGCTCTTGGAGTTGACTAAGCTGCGCCCATAACCGACTCAGTTATCAGTTATCAGATTTAAGTTTTCAGTGAGCAGTATGTATTAAGTGAGCAGCATTAAATGGCAGTTTCCCACTGTCTTTTCACTGTTTACTGATCACTGAAACATCACCCCACACCCTATGGCTATTTGTATTCCCGTTAATTTACCTGATCGCTCCTATAATATTCTGATCGACAAGGGCAGTTTAGCTAATCTCGGTGCAGAAATGAGCCAGTTAAACTTAGGTAAAAAGGTTTTATTGGTTTCTAATCCCGAAATTTTTGAGTATTACGGACATACAGCCGTTAATTCTCTAGAAAAAGCGGGATTTGTCGTTTTTACTCATCTGATCCCCGCCGGCGAAAATTATAAAACCCTCGATTCGATCGCCCAAGTTTATGATACGGCCCTCGTTCACCGGTTGGAACGTTCCTCGACTATGGTTGCCCTCGGTGGTGGTGTAATCGGGGATATGACGGGATTTGCAGCAGCCACATGGTTACGGGGCGTTAATTTTGTCCAGGTTCCCACCACCCTGTTAGCCATGGTAGATGCTTCCATCGGGGGTAAAACCGGTGTTAATCATCCCCAGGGCAAAAATCTGATCGGGGCGTTTTATCAACCGAAATTAGTTCTGATCGATCCTAGCGTGCTTAAAACCCTACCCGTGCGAGAATTTCGGGCTGGAATGGCAGAAGTGATTAAATACGGTGTAATTTGGGATGCTGAGTTATTTCAACAGTTAGAAGACTCGGACAATTTAGCTAGTTTTTCTCAGATCGATGGCGAGCTATTGCAAACAATTATTACAAAGTCTTGCCAAGCTAAAGCAGATGTGGTAGGCAAAGACGAAAAAGAAGCGGGTTTGCGGGCGATCTTAAACTATGGTCACACGATCGCCCACGGCATTGAAAGTCTAACGGGATATACTAGCGTTAACCACGGGGAAGCGGTGGCCATGGGGATGGTGGCGGCAGGAGCGATCGCTGTTAAACTGGGAATGTGGACCGCCGGGGAAAATCAACGTCAAACCGATCTAATCGAAAAAGCCGCCTTAGAAACCCGTATTCCGCCTTTAAATGCCGATGAGATGGTAAATGCTCTCACTGCCGATAAAAAGGTTAAAGATGGCCAAGTTAGATTTATTTTACCAACGGCGATCGGCCAAGTCACCATTAGCGATCGAGTCACCCCCACCCTGGTGCGCGAGGTGTTATCACCAACCGAATCCAGGCAGTAAAAGCTTTTTCAATTGTTGCATCGCTTGTTGCGTAACATCCCGGTATTTTAAATCTCCCACGAGAATACGTCCCATCAGTTGACCGGCGATCGGCCGTTTAACGGCGACATTGTAGGCGATTTGGGTAAATTGATAGAATAAACTGGCTAATTTGGCCGCTAAAGCCATATCTTCCCCCCATTCTTCCCGAATTATCCGACTATAGCCCGCTAAAGCCTGATTATCCCCGGCTAAAGCTCGCTCGATCGCCTCGGCTGCCTTAACTCCCGTCAAAATTGCCGGACGGATACCCTCACCGATGAGCGGATCGAGAATCCCCGCCGCTTCTCCTGCAATTAGGGCATTTTGGGCGTGTAGCGGTTGATTTCCGTTCCAAAGGGCTAAAGAATACTCACTATAGCGATAATCCTCTAAATTCCAGCCCTTTTGACGGGCATAATTTAACAGTTGTTTTTTTAGCTCCTCGGATTTGATGCTGCCCTTAAAACAACCACCGCTAATTGTGTAACCATTAGACTTGGGAAAAGCCCAGATATAACCATTTTTTAGGGAACCAAAATCAAAAAAAGCTTTTTTGGGGGGAATAGTCGCTTCTGCGTTAGTAATTTCCAGAGTAGCCCCGATCGCTTGGTTTTTCGCCGGTAATCCCAACCAGCGACTGGTATTGCCCCTAACACCATCGGCAGCAATCAGATATTTGCCTGAAAATGTTCCTTGAGATGTGGTAACTTGCCAGTGATCTTGGACAAATTTGATCTGGGTAACTTCGCTGTTATCTTGGATAGTTGCCCCGACTGCGATCGCCTGTTGACCTAAAAAATCATCGAAACGATCCCTTTGTACCATCCACATCGGTTCTAGCATATTTAACTTAGTGGTGGCGGCATCCCCCTGTTTCCAAGTAAACTGTACTTGCGTGACGGTATTCTCGATCACGGGGGTAAAATCAAAATCAAACCATTGCTTAATTGCCGGGGATACTCCCCCACCACAGGGTTTATAACGGGGTAATTTCGCTTTATCGAGGATCAGGATCGATCGTCCCTTTTTAGCTAGATGATAACCCGCCGTCGCTCCTGCTGGTCCCGCACCGATGATAATACAGTCAAACATTTGTACTAATTCAAGTCGTTGAACAAATTTATAGACAATTTACGCTATTTTGGGCAACTTGTGTTGAGTCTGGTTTCTTGTCCCTTCATCAGGCGGTTGAGCTTGCCTCTCTAGTTTCTAACTGATTTATACCCCAATTTCCCAGAGAGTCTAATCTCTGGCTTTTTTGGCTAATTGATCAGTTATCTTCACCTAATCAATCGTATAATCAAAAAAACTATAACTGCTCGATTATGTCATGAAAATTGTTTCTATTAAAATAAAAAACTATCGTATGTTTAAAAATATACACATAAGAGATATTCCCCCTTTTTGTGTGATTATTGGAGCTAACGGCACGGGAAAATCTACTCTATTTGATATTTTTGGTTTTCTGCGAGATGCCCTCAAAAATAACATTCGCCAAGCTTTACAAATTCGCGGCGGTTATAGAGAAATTATCACTAGAGGTCAAGAACAGGAAGATATTGAAATCGAGCTGCAATTTCCCATGAAAATCTTAGATACAGAACGTCTGGTTACTTATATACTTATAATTGGACAAAACAAAAATCGCCCTGTTATCAAACGCGAAATACTTCGCTATAAACGGGGTGAACACGGTAAACCTTTTCATTTTTTAGATTTTCAACTTGGTCAAGGATATGCTATCACCAACGAAGAAGATTTTAGTAAACCGGATAAAGAACTCGATCGAGAAGAACAACAGCTAGAATCTAACGATATACTAGCAATCAAAGGATTAGGACAATTTCAACGTTTTAAAGCCGCTACAGCCTTTCGTTCTCTGATTGAAAATTGGCACGTTTCTGACTTTCATATTAGCGAAGCTAGAGGAAGTAAAGAACTATCTTATGCTGAACACTTATCCCCTACTGGCGACAATATAGCTACAGTTGCTCAATATATTTATCAACAATATCCCACAATTTTTCAGCAAATTCTCGAAAAAATGAAACAAAGAGTTCCGGGTATTTCCTCTGTGGAAGCCAAAGAAACCGAAGACGGTCGCTTGATTTTATGTTTTCAAGATCAGGCCTTTAAAGACCCTTTTATTGATCGCTATGTTTCTGACGGGACTATGAAAATGTTCGCCTATTTAATATTACTATTCGATCCCAATCCTCATCCCCTACTCTGTGTCGAAGAACCAGAAAACCAACTTTATCCTACTTTATTAAAAGAACTAGCCGAAGAATTCGCCCACTATAGCGATCAGGGGGGTCAGGTATTTGTTTCTAGCCACTCCCCCGATTTTATCAACGCGGTTCCACTAGCTAGTATTTTCTGGCTAATTAAATCCCAAGGTATCACCCAAATCCATAGGGCTGCCGATAACGAAATCCTCAAAAACTTAGTAGCGGAAGGCGATTTACCCGGCTATCTTTGGAATCAAGGCTGGTTTAAAGGAGTAGAACCATAATGAACTATGATATCGTATTTTTGCTAGAAGAGTCATCTATAAAAAATGTGTTAGAAGAACTTTTGCCTAAACTTATTCCCCCAGAAATTAGCTATATATGTATTAGTCATCAAGGTAAACAAGACCTAGCAAAATCTATTCCTATAAAACTCAAAGCTTTCAAGAAATCTAGTCCCAATACCAAATTTATTATTGTCCATGATCAGGATTCCCACGACTGTCAAAAACTCAAAAAAGACCTAGGGGAAATTTGTCAAAATGCCAGTGATGCTCAAGTCTTAATTAGGATTATTTGCCATGAATTAGAATCTTGGTTTCTGGGAGATTTAGCAGCGGTAGCCAAGGCCTATAAGTAGGTAGGCGTTAAAAATTATCAGATCCCCCCCTTATTAAGGGGGGATTAAGGGGGGATCCCCCCGCCTATCGGCACCCCCCTTATCAAGGGGGGCAGGGGGGATCGAACCTAAAATCCATTTTTAATTTAATTATAACCAGCTACTTAATTTAAATAGTCTCGGCCAAAAACAAAATAAAAGTAAATACAGAGAACCAGACCTGCTTAACTCGGCCAAACAAGAATTAAAAAAGCTAGTGAAAGAGTATTATGCAGGAACCCACTCTAAACAGATTGCCCCCCATCTTTCCCTAACTGAAAATAAATCGCGTAGTTTTCAAACTTTTATACAAGGTATCAAAAATGTTGTGGAAATGATACAACGCCCCAATCCGAACCCGAACTAAAATAGACCTCGACCTAATATAATTAAAAGCTTGTAAACTCCTAACTAGAGTTGGCTGAAAAAATCTAATACCATTTCTCTAAATTAAAACTACACATCGAATTTAAGTCACCCTTTTTAAGGGGGATTTAGGGGGATTAAACTTCTGTAGTCAGACTTTGGAGAATTGGTATAAAAATCTTGTTGGATAATATCTTTAGGCTTTTTTAAAATCAAAAAGTGCCGGCCCTGGGAGTGAGCGGGGGGAAGATTTAGGCATTTTTGCGCCCAAAAATATTCCCCCCGGCAGAACCGAGGGGAAAGTGGAGAAAAACCGCTAATCTAGCAGTTTAAGGCTAAGTCTTGGGATTCTTTTTTCAAGAGATTAACGAGGGTTTCGTCACCATTCTCTTGAGCGATTTGTAAACGACGTTCCAGACGACGACGAATATTGTTCAGATGGACGCTAGAAAGGGTTTCCTCTTGGACGACAATAGGGGGTTTGACAACCGGCAACGGACAAGTGTTCGGGGTGACTTGTCCAGCAAGATGAGGACGGGTGCTGTAGGCAACTCCACGATACTGACGATGCAGTTTCGGTTCTAATTGGAGCATATGGCGAGGATAATGGTGATTCCAGTCTTGACCTCGGTATTTACCCCCGATATCTCCGGTCTTCATCTCCAAGGGGAGAGAATCCCTTTCGTACTTAACTCCTCGATAGGCTAACATCATATCACTGACTCCCTGCAATGCTTTAAAGTGACTTTAATCCCCCTTGTCGTCCCTATTTAGGGACAGCAAGCTAGAAGATTTTATTTCTTATTCTGTATCTATTTTTACATTTTGTTAGGGAAATTGAAAAAACTTTATAAAAATTTAATATTTTCTAGCTGGCGATAGTATCCTTTTCTGGCTGAGTTTGGTTGCCCACCAAAGGAGCCTCTAGGGATTTGAGGATTAATTTTGGTTGCTCGTCCTCATCAATGAGACGAATTTGAATTTGCGGGCCGGAGGCGGCTAAACGAACCACCATACCATCAACGACGGCGGTTTTCTCGATCGGTTTGCCATTGAGAAACGTCCCATTTGCCCCTAAATTTTCCAATTCCCAATCATTGCGATCATTACGGTGGATTTCTAAGTGCCGCCTCGAAACCACAGCACTATAGAGAACTACATGATTATCCAGCGCCCTGCCGATGAGAATGGTTGATTGATCATTGTCAAATTGCCAATGTTGTAGAGGCGTGGCTTGACTGGGGTGTAAAAGAGTTAATGTGATCACGGTGACTGTTGGCGGCACGATAGAGGAGGTGGACAGGGTAAATCTTATCTGCTGTCAAGATTGATCCTTGCTATTAAGTCTTAAATCCTAGCAATGAATATCTCTAGTTAATTGACTGAGCCTTTTCTTTCCATTGTCTCATACTTTCCTCTTCCCTCGGAACCGACCTCCCCCAGAAAATCTAGCCCCTTCGCCCTAGTATTAATAAAACTGATGGGGGATGATTTCCACATTTTGACCAATTTTTAACCTCTTCAGGGATAAGATAGTGCTGGTGTCCCCTAAACATTGATCTATGAGCGGCTTTATTATCAAAATAATCTTGATATCGGCTTTAATTTCCCTGGGAATTAAATATCTTGCCCCTTTATTATCGATCGCTCCTGGTCCTCTTAACACTTTAATTCTGGTTTTTACTCCTTTTCTGCTCACGGTTTTTGCCCTCTGGAGACGGACAATAACTGATTAGGAATTTTTCTCCTTACTCACCATGACTTTTGGCAGCAGCCTCGGTTTAGTCCTGTTAGTCTTTTGTCTGCTGATTCTCTGGCAGATTCGACAGATTCTCTTATTACTATTGATGGCGATTCTTCTGGCGCAGATTTTAAATTTAGCTGTGACTTGGTGGCAGCGTCATCACCTCAAGCGTTCCCACGCCCTAATTATTACCCTTTTTGGCTTCTTTATTGGTATTATCGGTATTTTTGTGGGGATTATACCCGCTTTAGTTCAACAATTTCGCCAATTATTTAGTTTACTGCCCCAAGCTATAGAAAGACTCTGGGGACAAGTGCATCGTCTTGAGGATTATCTCGATCCTAGTTTGGCCAGTGTCTTTCCAGACTTTAAAACCCTGCTGGCTCAATTACAACCCCTGATTAACCAAATTGCTGGCCGGGGTTTGAGCATTTTTTACGGTACTTTCGGCATTATCCTCAGCTTACTGCTAATTATTGCCCTGAGCTTGATGATTCTCGCCGATCCTGCCGCTTACCACCGTTGTTTTCTGCGTTTATTTCCCGCTTTCTACCGTTCTCGGGTACGATCGATCCTAGAACAGTGCGATCGAGATTTAAAAGCTTGGCTAAAAGGGATTTTCTGTCATATGTTGATTATGACCTTGGGCAGTTGCCTAGGTCTATCCCTGATCGGCATTCCCCTCGCTTTTTCCCAATCTATTCTGGCAGGATTTCTCACCTTTATCCCCAACCTCGGACCAGTTTTAAGCACGATTTTACCCTTTTCTATCGCCCTTCTGGAATCTCCTTGGCAACCCTGGGCGGTTTTACTACTCTACGGCAGTATTTATCTGTTAATTCAATATTTCGACCGTCATTCACCGCTGCCCATTTTAACAGTGCAGTCGCTCAAGCTCTTACCCGCTTTTACCCTGTTGGCTCAGTTGTTTTTCGCCTCGATTTTTGGCTTTTTAGGGCTATTTCTAGCGGTTCCCCTGACGCTTATCGGTCGTATTTGGCTAAAGGAAGCTTTGATCAAGGATATTCTCGATCATTGGCGGATTAGGGATAAAAAATACTAAACTGGGGATCTAGGATTCGAACCTAGGAAATGGCGGGACCAAAACCCGCTGCCTTACCGCTTGGCTAATCCCCATTGGACAGACCTTTTTAATATTAGCATTTATCTCCCCGGTTTTGTCAAGAAGTTGATAAAAATTTTTTACTTCGGGATTGAGAGACGCTATAAACAAGGGAATAGAGGGATTAAGGAGAAAAATCTATGGATAATACCGGACAAAACTGGTACATTGTCCAGGAAAATACGGGAATTTGTCAGATTATAGCCCTAGAAAACGGAAAAACCCCAGTCAATGGTCAATACTGGGGTCCTTTTGCCGAGCGGGGAGAAGCGATCGCCCGTCGGGTGGGTTTAATTCGAGCGGGCAAATGTCAACCTATTGTTTAGCGGTATTGGTGGGCGTTTTCTTGCCTTCAGTGATTTCTTTTTCTAGGATTTCAAAAGCCTTCTTGAATTGAGGATCCTGGAAAGTTCCCACCCGATCCCGTTCCTGTTGAAGATTTTTGCGCTCTTCCTCGCTCAGTTCCGACTCCACATCCGGATGAATACCATCTTTATTGATGTCGCGTCCGTCGGGGGTGAGATACTTGGCAATTGTCACCGCTAATCCGGAACCGTCACTGAGACTGCGTACCGATTGCACTAATCCCTTACCAAAGGTTTTCGTACCGACAATAACCGCCCGATCATGATCCTGTAAAGCTCCGGAGAGAATTTCACTGGCACTGGCGGAACCACCATCGACGAGGACAACCAGCGGTTTATTAGTCAAAGCTTGATTGTTGGCCCGTTGACGTTCCGTCACCCCTTTGCGATCGACCGTAGAGACAATTAAACCATCAGGTATCCACATCCGAGCGATTTCGATGCTGGCGTAGAGTAAACCGCCGGGGTTAGAACGCAGATCGAGAATATAACCCTTCACCTCTTCGGTTTCCAATTCGCGAATCGCTTGACTCATATCGCCACTAGCTTGGGCGCTAAATTGATTAAGACGGATATAACCGATTTTACCGATCGGGGTGTTTTCCGTGTGGGCGCGCACCGGGTGAATTTCAATTTTGGCCCGGGTAAGAGTCAATTCTTTCTTCTCCTCACCCCGTTGAATCGTGATCTTAACGCTTGTCCCCACTTTGCCGCGGATCATGCTCACCGCTTGCTCCAGTTCCATACCTTCGGTAGATTTACCATCGATAGCGATAATCACATCTTTAGGCAGCACACCGGCTTTAGAAGCGGGAGTGTCTTCAATGGGTGAAACCACGACTAACTGCTTAGTTTTCTCATCTTTGGTCAGTTGAATCCCTACCCCGGTCAATTCTCCCGATGTATCGATCTTCATATTGTTAAACTCTTTGGGATCCATAAAACGGGTATAGGGATCATTGAGAGTTTTTAACATCTCGCGGATAGCGGTGTATGCTTCCTCTTGATTTTTGTAGGAACGATTTAAATACTGATTGCGGATGGCGTTCCAGTCCGATTGATTAAAAGTGCCATCTAAATAAGTGCGGTTGATGATCTGCCAAACCTCATCAACGGTTTCCTTGGGACTTTCCTGAAAAAAAGCTTGACTTTGGGAGAGACGGAATCCCGCCCCCGTGACGGCGACGGTAGACAGGACCACTGCTGTAGCACCGAGAACAAGTCCGCGTTTGTTGATAACCATAGGTAATTTTCGGATAAATTAGGCTGTTCTTGCCGAAATGCTCTTTCTGGCTGACCGTCGAAATATCTTGGCAAAAAGGAGCGTTTAGGTTTACTGGAGACAGACAAAAGAACGCCTGTAGACTACTACTGTTATAACATTGATTATCTCTTTCTTTGTCAAACTGGTTATTTGAGTAGCGATCAAGTTGCCAGCAGCCCACTTCGCGACCTAAGATAACAGCAAAACTGTCCCGGATTTCCCCTATGAGCGATCAAATCCTTTCTTCCCTCTCCCTGGAACAAAAACGACAAAACCTGCGCCACCAAAGGCGATCGAAGGTGTGGCAAGCCTTGGGTCGCTTTCTGGTGGTTAGTGGTTTAGCGACGGGATTAGCTTGGGGGATGACTTCACCCTATTGGACAATTACCAAGGCCGGACAGGTGGAAATCGCAGGCACGGAATTAATGTCGTCCGAGTCGATTCGTGCTTGGCTAAAATTAAGCTATCCTCTGTCTCTCTGGGAATTACCCACCCATCAATTGCGAGAAAAATTAGCGGCTATTCCCGCTATTGCCGATGTTAAGATCGAGCGGCAATTATTACCCCCGAAAGTGATTGTTTCTATTCAAGAAAGAAAACCTGTTGCCCGTTGGCGTTCCCATCAACAGCAAGGCTTTTTAGATGCCTCGGGAACGATAATTCCTCAAAACTATTATGGTCGAACTCTACCCAAAACCCAATTACCCAGCCTAGAAGTGCTTGGTTACGACCGACAATATCAACAACAGTGGCAAAAAATTTATCCCTTAATTGACAACTTATCCATTAAAGTTACCGCCATCGATTGGCGCAATCCTAGTAATCTTGTACTAAAAACCGAACTGGGGCAGGTCTATTTAGGTTTTTATAAAGATAGATTGCCGGAAAAATTAACCGCTCTCGTACAATCACGGCAATTGTCATCCAAGATACCTCTAGCGCGAATTATCTACATTGACCTGAGCAATCCCGATGCTCCCACTGTACAATTAAAACCGCAGCCAGCCCCTATGGTTGCCAAAGTAGCGGCAACTGGTAGGGATTAACTGGAATTGATCAGCAAAAAAACGCAATTATTCCCTTTAGGTATTGGCAAAAAAACCAAATTATGATTTTATGAACAAGAAACTGATACTGTAGATACTGGAACCGACATAATATTAGTGATAGTGTTAACAGTGCATCTCTGATTCATCAAACCAATAACAGAATCTTGTACTAATAGTGTTCCAATTCCAATGACATCGATTAATGAAATCGTTCCCACCTATCCCAATCTGAACAGTAACGATTATGCAAGTTCAGCTATGAGCGAAGATAATCATTACTCTCAGAATAATGCTGGAGTATTATTTACTCGTCCCCATGAATCACAGATGACACCCCGAGAAGAAAGTCGTAGTAATCGCATCGTGCCGAGCAATGTCGCCAAGATCAAGGTGATCGGGGTCGGCGGTGGGGGCTGTAACGCCGTTAACCGCATGATCGCCAGCGGCGTGACCGGAATCGAATTTTGGGCAATTAACACCGACGCCCAGGCCCTGGCCCACTCCTCCGCCCCCCAAAGGTTACAAATCGGGACAAAATTAACCCGCGGCCTAGGGGCGGGCGGCAATCCGGCCATCGGACAGAAAGCGGCGGAAGAATCCCGGGATGAAATCGCCCAAGCATTGGAAGGAACCGATCTAGTCTTTATTACCGCCGGCATGGGCGGCGGCACGGGAACGGGGGCTGCTCCAATTGTGGCCGAAATTGCCAAAGAAATCGGCTGTTTGACCGTGGGAGTTGTGACTCGTCCCTTTACCTTCGAGGGTCGTCGTCGCACTAATCAGGCCGATGAAGGGGTGGGCGGTTTACAAAGTCGGGTCGATACCCTGATTATTATCCCCAATAACCAGTTATTACAGGTAATACCCGCCGAAACTCCCCTACAGGAGGCTTTTCGCGTCGCTGATGATGTGCTGCGGCAAGGGGTACAGGGTATCTCGGATATTATCACTATCCCCGGTCTGGTGAATGTGGATTTCGCCGATGTGCGGGCAGTGATGGCCGATGCGGGTTCAGCCCTAATGGGCATCGGCATCGGTTCTGGAAAATCTCGGGCTAAGGAAGGAGCGATCGCGGCTATATCCTCGCCGTTACTGGAATCCTCGATCGAAGGGGCGAAAGGTGTAGTCTTTAACATCACTGGTGGTCAAGATCTAACCCTACATGAAGTCAATGCCGCCGCCGAAATTATCTATGAAGTAGTTGATCCCAACGCTAATATCATCTTTGGGGCAGTAATTGACGAGAAAATGCAGGGAGAAGTCAGAATTACCGTCATTGCCACCGGTTTTTCTGGCGATTCCCCCTCTCGTCCCACCGGTAGTAAGGTGGTGATCAATACCCCCGCACCCAGTCCGGCCCCGACTCCCGAACCAGCAAAACCCGCAGGATTAGATATCCCCGAATTCTTGCAACGTCGTCGTCCTTTTGATCGCTAACCTCCTATGACTGCCATTGCCCTCACCATCGCCGGTTCCGATAGTGGTGGCGGCGCGGGAATTCAAGCTGATTTGAAAACCTTCGCCTTCCACCGAGTTCACGGGACCTGCGCCCTTACCTGCGTTACCGCCCAAAATACCCTGGGGGTCGAGCGCGTCGAGTCCTTAAGTCCAGAAATGGTGACAGCCCAAATCGATGCCGTGGTCGGGGATCTGGGTGTGTCAGCGGTCAAGACGGGAATGCTGTTCAGCAGCGAGATTATCGAAGCAGTGGCCGAGGCGATCGAGCGCTGGCGTTTAATCAGTTTAGTGGTGGATCCGGTTATGGTTTCGCGGGTAGGAGCCAAATTAATTGATGATCGGGCTGTAGATAGTCTTTTTGATAGTTTAATTCCTCTGGCTTCGATTATTACCCCTAATCGTTACGAAGCGCAGCTTTTAAGTGGCATCGAGATCAATGATTTTGAGACGATGAAAGCGGCCGCCGAAATTATTTTCCAGAAGTCGGCCACACCGGTATTAGTGAAAGGGGGAGCCATGAAGGGCCGGCTGCGTGGGGTTGATATCTGCTTTGATGGACAGGAATGGGAAACTTTTCAGACCAGAAGCGTCGAAACCAATAACACTCACGGGACTGGTTGTACTCTATCGGCAGCGATCGCCGCTAACCTCGCTTTGGGGGATGACCTAAAAATAGCGGTGAAAAAAGCCAAGGATTACGTTACTAACGCCCTTGAGCATTCCCTTGCTATCGGTAGCGGAACCGGTCCTGTGGGGCATTTTTACTGCTTAAAAGCCCTAAATTAGTCGATTCATGACCAGTACGCCCCGTATTTCCCACCAAAGACCCCAGAGTTTCACCGGTCGCCCCTCGGTTCCCCTCTCGGTCTATCGAGAATTAGTCAAAGAATTGCAGGCCACCCAAGCACGGGTGGAATCTCTAGAAGCACAAAACCAGCAACTTGTCAAGAGTAATCGGCAATTACGTCAGGAAATCGAGACAGTAGTTGATCAGGGAAGACGATTAGAAAAAGTGGTAAAGAGTTTCGAGAGGAATCCCATCGAGGAACCCTCCTTCGTCATCCCGGTTCGTCCCCGTCTGGTTACACCCCCCTCCCCTTCGCTGCGGATTAAGGAAGAAATCCCAGTCACCCCTCCCATCACCGTTACTGCTTCAAAACAGCCATTTTCTAAAAATAGTTGGTTATTGGTCGGGTCAATTATTATCGTGGTTCTTACCTCTGGTTTAGGGGCTTTTTGGCTTATTTCTGCCTCTAGAAACGCGGGTTCGACCGACTGATTTACGGGTGATCTCACATTTGCAGAAATACCGACAATCAGCAATTATTAGTAACTCTTAAATTATTACGGATATATCAGCAGCTGGCTGTAAGCATCCCACCGAAAAGCTAATGCGCTCCAGGGTTTTGGTAGGGCTGATTCATTCTCCGAATCTAATTCTTTTTTTGCTACCTTTAATCGCTGTAGGTTGATTCATGAATCAACCTACTATAACTGGACTAGGGGAGCAGGGTAGGGCTGATTCATTCTCCGAATCTAATTCTTTTTTTGCTACCTTTAATCGCTTATGAGTTAAGCAAAGCACGAAGTTTAGTATCAGTTCCCATCTCTTGCCCCTAGGCTTTCTGTTCCTGTTTAGATTTATGTAGGGGATCCATATAAATCTCTAAGCGCTTAAATACCACAGAGGAAAGGGTAGTTAAAACCAAATAAACTAAAGCAACAGCGATATAAATCTCGAAAGCTTTATAGGTAGTGGCTACCATTAATTGACCTTGCCGGAATAATTCTTCAAAACCGATTACTGCCGCTAAACTGGTATCTTTAATTAGGGTGATAAATTCATTCCCCAACGGTGGCAACATCCGGCGAAAAGCTTGGGGAAAAATCACCTCGCGCATGGTTTGCACCGGGGACATTCCTAGACTAGAACAAGCTTCCCATTGACCATTATCGATCGATTGAATACCGCCGCGCATAATTTCAGCTAAATAGGCCGCCACATTTAAACTTAGGGCAAATAGGGCCGCTGGTAAACGATCTAAGTCGATATTTAAGCCAATTTCTCGGAACAATCCGGGCAAACCAAAATAGATCAAGAATAATTGCACCAGCATCGGTGTTCCCCGAAAGAAATCCACATAGATGCGGCAAATTGTTTTTAACCATTTGTAGGGAGAAATCAGGGCAATGGCCACTAAAGTTCCGCCGATTAACCCGAAAAGAAAAGACAGAACTGTTAACAGAATTGTCCAGGGAACCCCTTTCACAATAAGGTTATAGAATAATTCTCCCCAGTTAAAACTTGATTCCTGTAAATTATTTAAAGCTGGGGCAACTAAGGGTAATTCTGGCGGTTTTTCTCCAAACCATTGCCTAAAAATAACATCGTACTGACCACTTTCTATGACTCGACCGAGAGCATCATTAATTAACTGGAGATAGGGGGAATTTTTGGGTAAAGCAATCCCGTAGAATTCCTCTGTTAATAATTCTCCGACTACTTTTACTCTCCTTAAACCCGCTTGTTTAATTGCATACAAAGTCACGGGTTTATCGTTAACTACCGCCTCAACTCGACCATTAATTAATTCCTGCAAAGCTAAAGCCGCCGAGTCAAATTGACTAACCACTGCTCCGGGTATTTTTGTCGCTTCTAAGGCTCCTGTTGTGCCAATTTGGACGGCAATTCTTTTGCCTTTTAAGTCTTCAAAATTTCTAATCGTCTTATTATCTTCCCGAACAGCGATCGCTAAACCAGCCCTAAAATAAGGTCGAGAAAAAGAAATCGCTTGGGCCCGTTCGGCGGTGATGGTCATACCACTAATAGCGGCTTCCACTGTTCTCGCTTGTAGGGCCGGAATAATGCCATCAAAGGGTAAATTTCTAAAGTCAATGTTGAGATCGGCTTCCTCCCCAATCGCTCGCATTAAATCGATATCAAATCCGGTTAATTGTCCCCCTTGTTGAAATTCAAAGGGTGGAAAAGTCGCTTCCGTTGCTACTCGAAAAGGATTAGGAGGAGTCTGAGAAAAAGCCGGAATAACACTTAATCCGAGCGCTAAAACTAATCCTAACAAGGCAAAGATAACTCTCTGCACCACCCGCCCTCGCCAAAATTTAATCATTTTTTAATTGTTTCTCCTTGATTTTTTTGCTCAATTAAGTTAGTAATTTCGTCCTACTTCCCACCCAAGACAGATGTAGAGAGACTATTTGAGTATTATGATTATTCCTCTTGATAAAATGTCGTCAAGGATACAATCTGGCAGAAACTAATCTCGATACTTTTATACAGAATGTAAAATTTTTTACGAGAGGACATCATGACCACTACCACCCCTGTGATTGTTAGTGAAGGTTTACGCAAAAGTTACGGCTCTTTAGAGGTACTTAAAGGAGTTACAGGCACTCTTTATCAAGGGGATGTGGTATCGGTAATCGGTCCCTCTGGCTGCGGCAAAAGTACCTTTTTACGCTGTCTCAATCGTTTGGAAACAATTAACGGCGGCCGCTTGGAGGTGATGGGGATTGACATCTCTTCCCCGAAGTTAAATCAATCGGTCCTCCGCAACTTACGCAGCCGGGTAAGTATGGTGTTTCAACACTTTAATCTTTTTCCCCATCTCACCGTTTTACAAAACTTGATGTTGGCCCCCAAGCAAGTGTTACACCACCCGGAAAATGAGGCTAAGGATACGGCAATTCATTATCTGGAAAAGGTGGGTTTGTCCCCAAAAGCCGATGTTTATCCCGACCAATTATCGGGAGGACAAAAACAACGGGTGGCGATCGCTCGCAGTCTCTGCATGAAACCAGAGGTGATTTTATTTGATGAACCCACTTCGGCCCTGGATCCGGAATTAGTCGGGGAAGTGTTAAACGTTATGCGTCAATTGGCCGATGAGGGGATGACTATGGTAGTCGTCACCCACGAAATGCAGTTCGCTAAGGAAGTATCTAACAAGGTTTTGTTCTTTAATCAAGGTGTCATCGAAGAAGCAGGCGATCCCGACACCTTCTTTAATAATCCCCACAGCGAGCGCCTACAAGCCTTTTTAAGTCGCATCAATAGTAATTAGGGTTGGCTGAATTCAGGAGGCAAAAGACAGGAGACAGGAGGCAAAAGGCAAAAGGCAAAAGGCAAAAGGCAAAAGGCAAAAGGCAAAAGGCAAAAGGCAGCTTTATTCTCCCCACACCCCACACCCCACACCCGTTCGGCTGAGCTCACGGCCGAAGCCCACACCCCACACCCCACACCCCACACCCCATCAATTGTAAAGAAATGTTACAATTGTGCCATCATAACAGCTTACCATCTTGACAGGGAGGAAAGACAGTGGTTATAGTAAGGACACATACCCGGGTAAACCAATTTAGTGATATGCAAGACAAGCAAAAAGTCACACTGTACCTTCCCCCTGGAGTCCATCGTCAACTAAAAATCAGAGCCGCAATCGATGAAGAATCGATGTCAGGGCTGGTGGAAAAAGCGATCGCTTTTTACCTGAAATACCCCGAAAAGGTAGAAGAAATCGAAGCCGCCGCCTATGGCAAAACCTATCAGGTTCATGTCTGTCCCGAGTGTGATGCCGCGTTAGTAATGAAAGAAGATCGGCTAAGGTCGATCAAACGCCAGCCCGGAATAGTGGGCGACGAGTTCCCGCTCGAAGTTCCCGAACCCGTTGGCGCTCAAGGAACCACAGAGGGAGAAGCAGCCTTAGTTCCCTGCTAAATTCTCAGTAGTCGAACAAGGCATCTACAGCCATCAGCCGCCCAAGGTCAAAACCGTTATCACAAATAGGGTCGATGTTATGAAAGAAGAGCTAGAAATTCTCGTCAAGGCTCAGTATCCCCTGATTTACCTCGTCACCTCCGAGGAGGAAAGGGCGGAAGAAGCCATCAGCAAAATAGCCCAACTAAATACACAACATCGACGGGTGTTTGTCTGGACTGTCACCCACGGCATGATCGAACTGGGTCAACCGCGCCAAACCAGTCAACATAATACCGTGTCGCCAGAAGCGGCGATCGAATGGGTAGTGCGTCAACGGGAAGCGGGCATCTACATCTTCAAAGACCTGCATCCGTTCATCACTTCTGCGCCGGTCAATCGCTGGTTAAGAGATGCGATCGCCAGCTTTAAAGGAACCGAAAAAATCATTATTCTAATGTCTCCCCTGCAAGAAGTCCCCATAGAACTAGAGAAAGACGTAGTAGTTCTAGATTTTCCCCTGCCGGATATGGGAGAGTTAGATACGGTTCTCTCGCAACATCTAGGCAAAAATCAAAATCGTCGTACCACCACGGAGGTCCGGGAAAAACTCCTGAAAGCGGCCTTGGGCTTAACCAAAGATGAAGCCGAAAAAGTTTACCGGAAAGCCCATGTAAAAGCGAACAAACTCACGGAAGACGAGGTAGAAATCGTCCTTTCTGAGAAAAAACAACTGATTCGCCGCAACGGAATCTTAGAATATATTGAAGAGGACGAGACCATCAATGCCGTCGGCGGTCTGGAAGAATTAAAAAGATGGTTAAAACAGCGCTCAAATGCCTTTACAGAAAGAGCCAGAGGTTACGGACTCCCCCAACCGAAAGGGATGCTAATTTTAGGAGTACCGGGCTGTGGTAAGTCCTTAATCGCTAAAACCACCTCGCGCCTCTGGAGTTTACCGCTCCTGCGCTTAGATATGGGACGGGTTTATGATGGTTCCATGGTGGGACGGTCCGAGGCTAACCTGCGTAATGCCCTAAAAACCGCCGAATCCATCTCTCCGGCCATTCTTTTCATCGATGAATTAGATAAAGCTTTTGCCGGTGGCACAGGATCCGCCGATTCCGATGGGGGAACCTCTAGCCGCATCTTCGGCTCCTTCCTGACTTGGATGCAGGAAAAAACCTCTCCCGTCTTCGTCATGGCCACAGCTAACCGGATTGAACGGCTACCGGGGGAATTTCTCCGCAAGGGGCGCTTCGATGAAATCTTCTTTGTCGATTTGCCCAATTCCGAAGAAAGACAAGATATCTTTAATATTCACCTGACTAAACGACGCTCCGACATTTCTCGCTTCGATTTGGAGCAGTTAGCCAAGGTATCCGATGGGTTTTCCGGTGCGGAAATAGAACAGGCGCTGATTGCCGCCATGTATGAGGCCTTCGCCCAAGATCGCGAATTCACGCAATTAGACATTATTGCGGCGATTAAGGCGACTCTGCCCCTATCTCGCACCATGACCGAACAGGTAACTGCCCTGCGTGATTGGGCCAGACAACGCGCCCGACCTGCTTCGGCCTCCGTCGCTGAGTACCAGCGATTGGAGTTCTAACAGACTTTCGCCCGCTCCCAACGGGATGAAAGGCTAGTTCTCAGGGACTAGCAATGCCTCGAAAAGCCGCTTGGCGGCACTCTTTAACTCTCAATCTGTTGTTGTTAATTCTTAATCTACAAAGAGGAAATTCCAATGTCTCATTTTAGCACTCTCCGGACCAAAATCACCGATGCCGAAATCCTCAAAGCTTCTCTCCGCGACCTCGGTATTAGCGTAAAAACCGAAGCTGATGTTCGTGGTTACAACGGTCAACGGGTTCGCTCCGACATCGTTGCTGTTCTCGATGGCGAATATGATCTCGGTTGGACCCGCAATACCGACGGCAGTTTCGATTTAATCGCTGACCTCTGGGGTGTAGCCAAAAAACACAATCAAACCGAATTGATCAACTCGATCAACCAAAAATACGCTGTGAACAAAACCCTATCCGAAGTGAAACAGCGCGGTCTGCAAAACGCTAACGTTAAGCTAGTCGTTCAAAGCTAAGATTTACAGCGCGTTCCCAAGCCTAGGGGTTGACCAGTTCGGTTAACCCTTTTTTCTGTCTGTGGGGTATGTTAAGAATAGTAAAATTAACTTGACAAAAATGCTCCGACCCGAAGGAAGAACTAAACTCGATCCGACGAAAGACAGCGATTTTTATGCTTTTCCCCGCTTTGTCACCCACGTGGATGAGGGTTTTATCGATCGATTAACCGCTCTCTACCGAGAGATATTATCGCCGAATACGCGCATTTTAGACCTGATGAGCAGCTGGGTGTCCCATTTACCGGAGGAGATGGAATTTGAGCATATCGAAGGTCACGGGATGAATGGGGAGGAGTTAGCCAAAAATCCCCGCTTGCATAGTTATTTTGTCCAGGACCTGAATGCACAGCCAAAATTGCCCCTAGAGGATAGTTCTTTTGATGCGGTGTTAATCACGGTGTCGGTGCAGTATTTGCAGTATCCAGAGGCGATTTTTGCGGAACTGTATCGCATTTTAAAGCCTAATGGTCTGGTGGTGGTCAGTTTTTCCAATCGGATGTTTTACCAAAAAGCGATCGCTGCTTGGCGCGATAATAGCGATTTAGGCCGGGTAGCGTTAGTGAAATCCTATTTTAAATCGGTGGCGGGATTTAGGGAAGTACAGGCGATCGTTCGTCCTGCTACTACCCCCAGTTTCCTGCAAATGTTAGGAATTATGGTTGCTGATCCCTTCTATGCAGTGATAGGAAAAAAAGAATCTTCTCTAGGATTATAATCACCGTTAACAATCAGATGGCTATTCCGATAATATCTGTAATTCGTTGGAATAGCCTATTTGATCTCTCCTGGTTTGTTGTTCACTTGTGTTGGATGTAATTCCTCCGCAAACTGTAAACTAAAAGATTTGTGTAAATATTGCCAGAGGATTTCACGAATATTTGCAAGAATATCTCGATCTACAATATCAACTGATAATGCAAACTGGAGTAGGTACTCTCTAAAGCTGTTGAACAGCAATAATTACCTCGAAATCGTTGGCGTTTTTTCAAGAAAACTTACTACATTTTTTATTCTATCAATCACAAAATCACGCTCTAAATAAGACAATAAAGCTCCAGCTTTTGGCCCACGCTCTTTACCTAAGAACGATAAATAAACAGCTTTAAATGCAAGGGGTTGCTGCATTTCTAACTCTTTTGCTGTTGCAAATAAAGTTGTTTGCAATTCGTCAGCTTCCCAAACCTTAACATCTGTCAAGCTATGAGTTAGCTGTCTGAGATAAGCAACCTGCTCCTGAGTCAAGTCCCTAACTTTCTCAGGAACCCTGTCAAGATAAAGAACCAATTTCTCTTCTTCGTCAGCATAGTCCGCCAACCATTTTTGGGCAACTGAAATCCTTTGATTGGCAATTTGCCAATCATATTCGTTTAAAGGCTGAGTACTACGTTTTTCAATCTCTTGACGAATATCGAGGTGAGGCACTTGCAGTAAAGAAATCAGCGTGCTGAGATCAACAGGATGGTAAGGCTTAATCACTCCATCAAGTTGAGAGTAAAATAATGGCATTAACTCTTCAGGCAAAGCAGATTCTTGCTGGGCATCTGCTGATAAAGCTTGATACTTATCAGCTAGAGAATCGTAGTCTCTAAATAGCCTGGTTGTCGTTTCATAATTGGGCGCAAAGTTAATAACTGTCTTAGGCTGAGTTCGTAGCATTAAAAATCGAAGTAGCTCAGGAGGAAGCAACTCAGCGATTTCTTTGGCGCTTGAACCAACCCCCTTTGATGAACTCATCTTCGTGCCATTGACCAAAATGAATTCGTAGGGTGAATGGAAAGGTGGCTGTTTTCGTAGCACTTTTCGACAAATTGCATTCGCAACATCTCTAGATCCTCCTTTCTGGGAGTGATCTTTACCCGCAAGCTCAATGGTGATTCCCAATAAATCCCACTTTGCCACCCACTCAACTTTCCAAGGTAATTTACCATTGCCATCAAAAGGAGAAACCCAGCCTGAATGACCACAACCTTGAACCCAATCTGTTGCATCAGGCTTGCAAGTGTAGAAAACTTCTGACCCGTTATAATCTGACACCACCGTTGTTGCAATCTTGCCGCAATTTTCACAAGCGATCTGAAAGGGATACCAGTTATCTGGCCGACGCGCTTTGCTTACCTCTAGATAGGCTTCTCTGACCAAATGAGCGTTTTTGAGGAAGGTATCAATGTAGGAATTTAATCGACCTGAGCGGTATAGATCACGCAAATAGTAAACCTCTGGTCTAACCCCCAAATGCTCGAAAACCTCTAGAAACTCCCCCATGAAGTACTTTGCATAATCGCTGGCACTATTGTCCGGTGAAGGGACATTGCAAAGGGGAAACCCTAAGTAAGGTGCAAACTTCTCTCGATCGAGATAATGGGGAACAGTATCAAGTGCATCATAATCATCAACACCATAGAGGAATTTCGATGATTTACCAGAATGTTTCAAGGCTCGATAAATCACATCATGGATCACAACCCCTCTCAACGATCCAACATGAACTCTTCCAGATGGGGTTTTTGAATCGTTGACAACTTGGTTTCCTTGTGCATCCGCAGCAATTTTGTCGGCCCAAAACATGAATTAACCTTATGTATCTACAGTCTTTACATTTTACATTCTAAAGGAATATCTAACACTTGACATAGTGAGTTATCTGGAGTACGTCGAGATGAGGTGTAAATCTTTAGCGTGGGTTCAGGGGATCGTCTTCTTTGTGCCATTTAACCTCAAGACAAGATATCTTTAATATTCCTAGACTTACCCTGTATAAACATACTAGCTATGGCTAAAAGTCTTACAGAGCCTGAGTTAAATCAACACAATACTAATGGACTATTGCACACAAAATCCTGAAGTCGTTACGCAGATAGGGTTTGAGGCAAAAACTTTCAAATTTGACCTTTAGACCATTATAGCTTGTTTCGGGGCAGAAAACCAGCAAAAACATGGCTACAGAGGGAATCGCTTACTCTAGAGATTAATGACACTATCTGTTACCATCAGGTTAGCGATCACTATACAGCCAACTCTACGGAATCGCTCTACTCCAGATATAGTCAACGGTACAGCGGCTCGACGGCCCGACTGAGCATCGCCGAACGTCCATTTTTAAGCGAAAAATGTACTCAGTAGCCTCTTTTCAATTTTTTCTGAGAAGCGACCTGCAGTAAAGGTTTTGTTGATTTTTTAGTATTTATCTATGGGGGAAGTCCAGATATATTTTCAAATCCTCGAACAGCAGATTTTTTGTTAGTTATATAAATATGTTGATCAATATTCTTGATTTCCTTATTTTTGAGAAAAATATAGATAACCGCATAGGTCAGAAATGTTGAATCCTTAGATAAAACTTTATACACAAGCTGAAATTGCAAAAGTGTTTTAGAAAAACTAAATCATCAACAAAGTAATGCAATTGAGAATTTAATTGACCTTATACTATTTTTAGCCCTGAAATATATGATAGCGATGATAGTTTAAAAAATCTAAATCTGGTGAGAAGCGATCGGGAACATTTAAAGTTTTACCGCGATAGTTGATAAAATTTAGTTCTAACGTCTCGCTACCTTGATCCTGAGCCTTTTTTTCGATCTCATGGCCAATAATTAATCTTAAATCCTCATCGAAACTAATTAAACCTCGATCGAAAGCAATATCATGAGTACGAGCTAGGCACAAGCCATTATGAGGGTTTAAACGCTGTTCGGGAAATTGACTCCAGGGTAATATATGACTAGCTGTTAGTAAGAGAGGAATGGGATTTCCTGTAATACAGCAACGATAGTTATATAGGGCTAAAATTGTCTTTCTAAAAAAGTTTTGTCCGATTCTAACTTTTCTGATTGCCTCGGTTTCTGTTTTGATCTTTTCCGAAAAATCAAGTCTAGTAAAATCCTCTTGCTGTTCGTTGATAACTCCTAAAAGAACTTGTAATTTTTCCTCACTTTCTAGGGCTAATTCTGTCCAGTTATCCTCGAACTCCTGCCAGATTTGCCGATCAGCTTTACTAATACCTTTTAACCCCTGTACTCCTCGCAATTGATGCCTGGGATCGAGAGAACCAAAATTACATAATTTCATCACCAGGGCCGATGGTGTTCGCTGTAACTTTTCAGCGACTTCGATAATAACAGGATTATTGGTGTGGAATTGTCCATAGGGAAATTTATAGTATAAATTGAGAGCGATCAGCAGCTCATCCCTTGTCCATAAATTCTTATTCATAACCCCTAGAAAATACCACCATCAGCCCTTAAATTACTGCTCAAATCAAATCGGGAAAAACTTCGCGCACTGCTGGATGAATTAACCGATGATTGGCGACATTTAACCCCTTAGCGAGGGAAACATCTTGATCCAAAGCTTTTAACCCATGGTCGGCTAATTTAATAACGTAGGGTAGGGTACTATTATTTAAAGCTTGGGTTGCCGTCCAGGGGACTGCTCCTGGCATATTAGGCACTCCATAATGTACTACTCCCGACTCCAGGTAAGTCGGTTGACTGTGGGAAGTGGCCCGCAGAGTTTCCACGCAGCCCCCTTGGTCCACTGCCACATCGACAATTACGGAACCAGGGTTCATTTTGGCGACTAAAGAGCTAGAAACTAGAGTCGGCGCTCGTTTTCCCAAGACTAGCACTGCCCCAATCAATAAATCGGCCCTAGGAACCACATTTTCTAATTGTGCCGGGCTACTGTAAAGCAATTCTACCCGGGAACCGAATAAAGTCTCTAAATAGGCCAAGCGCTCGACGTTAATATCTAAAATAGCTACTTTTGCCCCCATACCGATGGCAATTCTGGCCGCTTCCGTACCCACCACACCACCGCCAAGGATAACCACTTGTCCAGGACTCACCCCGGGGAAACCCCCCAGTAAAACTCCCCTACCCCCCTGTTGTTTTTCCAGATAGCGGGCCCCAAATTGTACCGAAAGACGACCGGCAATAACACTCATGGGAGTTAAGAGAGGCAAGCGACCATCGGCAAGCTCGACCGTTTCATAGGCGATCGCAGTTGTTCCCGACTCGATTAATGCTTCCGTTAAATAGCGCTCGGCCGCTAGGTGTAAATAGGTGAAAAGGAGAGCTTCCTTGTTTAAAAAACCGTATTCTGCCTTAAGCGGCTCTTTTACCTTAACAACTAGCGATTTATCCCAGACTTGGGCTGCTTTTTCCACAATTTTGGCCCCGGCTTTTTGGTAATCTTCATCGCTGAATCCAGCACCCAATCCGGCGGCCGTTTCCACAAATACCCTGTGACCGCGATCATTGAGTACACGCACACTACTGGGACTTAAACCGACGCGAAACTCTTGATCTTTAATCTCTTTGGGAACACCTATTTCCATGGTTTGCTTCTGGGGGACTATTTCTAACTACTTTAGCCTGTTAGTCCTAGTCTGCGAGTAATCAGACATACTATGTGGAAATTTTAGCGACTTTTTTGGTATTCTTCGAGCAAATCGATTAAATCCACCTGACATTTGGTGGGTAACAAATCCGCTAGAGAAACTTGCAGATGACCACCTCCGAGGGTGACTTTTATCTCCCGCAGGATAGACATGACTGCATTCTCGCTTAAGCTGTCGTTTTCGAGCAAAGGGAAGACTTTTTCGGCAACGACGCTGTGTAAATGTGCTTCCCGGAGATAGAGATGCCATTTAGCCACGTCAATGTAGATATTGTCGCCGATTTGGGCCGCCAGATTTTCGATGTCCTGAGTTGTGTTAGCCATGGGATGTTACCGAGTAGTTAGCGATCGCCGCTATATAAATCAAATGTCCCACCAATAGAATAGCCCAAATTCCCGTGAACAGATTTAACCAAGTCCAATCGGAAAATTTAATGATATGAAAAAACCACAACCCTGAATTAATCGCTAAAAAACCCGCTACATGAACGGCGAAATTCATGCGATCATCTAAACGTCGGAAAGCGGGATCGTTTTTGCGATCGGGTTGACGGGGCCAACGAGGAGGCATAAGCAGTGATCAGTGATCAGTTATCAATTATCAGTGTACCGTTTTTTTAGCCAATAGATTTTGTCTTTGATCCCCCCTGCCCCCCGCTACCTGCCACCTGCTCCCAACTCTTGACCATCTCCAATCAGGATAAACGCCGCCCAAAAGAAAGGATGAAGGTCAATATGGGCGAGTTTTGCTTGACGGAGGGCTTCCGCTTTGGTCATGCCCTGTTGTAAATTAGTATAAAATTGATTTAAAATCGCCGCCGTGGGCAATTCTGGGCTGTTTTGTTGGGAATATTGCACAAAATCGGTGGCATTCCAAAGACTGGCGAGGGTGGTTTTCGCCCCCGCTCTTTCCCAAACATAGGCCAAACCCGCCAAACCGACTCCATCCACTTCCCGCGCCGTTTCACAAGCGCCAATAGTAATCAGTTCGGTGTTTTGCAGTCCCAGTTTCACGGCATCTTTGAGTTCATACTCTCTCTTGTTGGCAAACAGCAGGGTATTCGGTTTCATGCCTAGGCTAGGACACCCCTCTGGACGGAAACAACCATGAGTGCCTAAGTGCAGAATAGGAAACCGAGGCGATTGGCTTAAAAAGGCGTCGAGGGTGGCTTGTTGGTGTTTATAGATTTGGCTGTTGGCATAGGTTTTTTGCAGAAAATCCGCTTGAGCTTCTGTGCCGATTAATTCGACTTGGGTAGGACGGGGATTAGCAAAGACGAGGACACTAGGATTATTGACTTTCGGCGTGGGTTGGGGCTGCACTTTACTCAGACGGGTGAGGTAGTGAATGGGATATTTTTGCAGGAGATACTGTTGAGTTTGGTTGTCGTAGAGGGTTTCAAAGGGGATTCTTTGCAAAGCGCCTGTGGCAATGATGGCCAGGGTTTGATTCGGGGCAATTTGGCCTTCAATGGGACGAATCAGCAGATCATAGAGTTGGGAACTGAGGGCGCGATCGACGATTTCTAGGTCGCTTTCCAGTTGACTGGCGTAGCGTTGCAGACGCTCATTAAGATCTTTAGGGACGGGAACTTGCTGAACCTTAAGGGTGGTACGGGTGAGGATAAAGAGGGCAACGGTATGTTCAACGTTATTTCTGCCTGTGAGTAGGACGGGTTGGAGGAGGGTGGTATTAGCAGGTAGATTGGCTTGCAGTTGGGCGAGGTCGGTGGGGGTAATTTCCAGTAAATCGGCTAATTCGGGGTATTTTTCCACAAGGATTTCCGCTTGTTCGCTGAGGTCGGCTTCTTGTTGCCGGACTTGTTGGGAGAGGGTGTCGCTGAAGTTGGTTTGTAATTCTTGGCGCCGGGCTTCCAGTTGCCGTGCCTGTGCTTTCCACTCCTGATAAGCTTGATTGGCGACAGGATTTTTGACTTGTCCTTCTGTTCCTGCAAGGCGATCGTAATCCACGAGGTCAAAAGTGGTGCTGAGATTTGCCCATTCAAAGGCTTTCTGAGGGGAATTCTGGCGAATCAGGAGATCCACTAAGGCGATGCTTGTCCCTTGCTCACTTTCTAGGAAAGTTGCCCGCAAGGAACGGCTAACCCCCCGCCGTAGCTCCAGAATCAGATTAGCGGATTTTTCCCAAGAGTTAATCGCCACTTCTGGTTTTCCCTGATCTCGATAGATAAGACCAATATTACTGAGAATATTGGATTCCCCAGAGCGATCGCCCACCGCCCGCAATAAGGGTAAAGCCCGTTGGAAGTAGTCTAAAGCCTTCTGTTTCTCCCCTAAATTTCCATAGACAAAACCAATATTATTGAGAGTAGTGGCTTCCCCAGAGCGATCGCCTACTGCCCGCGATAAGGGTAAAGCCTGTTGGTAGTAGTCTAAAGCCTTCTGTTTCTCCCCTAAATCTCCATAGACAGCCCCGATATTATTGAGAGTAGTGGCTTCCCCAGAGCGATCGCCCACCGCCCGCCTTAAGGGTAATGCCTGTTGGTAATAGTCTAATGCCTTTTGTTTCTCCCCTAAATCATTATAGACAGCACCAATATTATTGAGAAGTCTGGCTTCCCCTGCGCGATCTCCCACCGCCCGCGATAAGGGTAAAGCCTGTTGGTAATAGTCTAATGCCTTCTGTTTCTCCCCTAAAGCATCATAGACATGACCAATATTATTGAGAGTAGTGGCTTCCCCTGCGCGATCTCCCACCGCCCGCCTTAAGGGTAAAGCCTGTTGGTAGTAGTCTAATGCCTTTTGTTTTTCTCCTAAAGCATTATAGACAGCACCAATATTATTGAGAGTAACGGCTTCCGACTTGCGGTCTTTTAGGGATTGATAGATAGGTAAGGCTTGGTTATAGTATTCTAGGGCTTTGGGTTTGAATCCTAACTTATCGTAAACAAAACCTATCCAAACTAGAATATTAGCTTCCTTTGCTTTATCTCCCAGATTACGCCACAGAGGTAAAGCTTGTTCCCATTTAATTATTGCCTGTTGATAGGATTCGGCTGTCCCTTGTTGGAATAGTTGCCTCCCCTCGTTAAATAGCCTTTCCGCTTCAGCTTTTTTCGTCTCATTGGTTTGCGCTTGGACAGGTGGCACTATTCCGGGTTGAGAAATGGGCAAGATAGACACGCCGGAGGCGAGTAGCAGCAGTAGAGTAGCGAGGTTGAGGGATTTGAGCATGGTTTAAGAAAGGATATTTAGTTTATTGGCTCTTCTCGGCTTTGTGTGATAATTTTTGCTTATGGAATCGTGAAATGCTTACTGGACAAAACTTTTAAGACTATTTTGCGGATATTCTATCAGTATAGACCTCGTTTCCACACAGAAACCAGAAGAGCCGTTTATTCTACTTTCTGGTTATAGATCCGGGACTTTCGTTAAAACTCCCTCATATTTTTCTTTGTTATCTCTATTCAAACTAGGCAAGTTTTCAACAACATTCTTCCCCTCTTTATCAACTGTTACAGCTAGTTTTAATCCCAAAGCCTTCAGCCAAAGCCCTAAATTATAAATTCCTATTCCTGCTGGCATTGTTAATAATTTATCGAGAAATTGCTCATAAATTTTAATTTGTTCTGCGGTTAAATGAGAATCCCCAAGAGCTTCCAGAACATTCCTCAAAGCCATTTTCAGTAATTCGGGATCGAATTCAAACTCGTCTTCTTCTAAGTGAGTTTCGAGATAAAGAGCCGCATAGTTTGGATCTTTAAGATTGTCCAGCAAAAAAGGGTGGTAGCTAATACTTTTAGACATAATTTTAACTCCGATAATCTCTCCAGTATTCTTGGGCTTGGCGAATATCTTTAATTTGACTGCTTTTATCACCTCCACACAGTAGCAACACGATGGTTGTCCCTACTTGTCCGAAATAGATGCGATAACCTGGACCATAGTCTATTCTTAATTCAAAAACACCTCCTCCTACCGAACGGTAATCGCCTAAATTGCCCATCCTCACTCGGTCAAGTCTTTTACTGATGATAGTTTGAGTTTTAGACACTCGGATAGAATCAAACCAATTATCAAAAGGAATTTGACCATCGGCTGTTACATAACGCTCAATTTCTCTTGGTTGCGTTGCCATGAATTAACTCTAGCACATTAGTTTCCTCGCCAATGCTTAACATTTTCCGTTCGTATTTCCTAATAAAAGAAGCTTTTATTATCTCTTGCGCCAATTACCAGTTTTCTCGGCGATGGCAAGGATTGACTCCGCACTCCTTGCTGTACCATCCACTTACCGAGTGCTAGATTTATGAAGGCTTCCTGCACTTTATCTCCCAGCTTACGCCAAAGGGGTAAGGCTTGTTCCCATTTGGTTATAGCCTGTTGATAGGATTCGGCTGTCCCTTGTTGAAATAGTTGCATCCCCTCGTTAAATAGCCTTTCCGCTTCAGCTTTTTTCGTCTCATTCGTTTGCGCTTGGACAGGTGGCACTATTCCGGGTTGAGAAATGGGCAAGATAGACACGCCGGAGGCGAGTAGCAGCAGTAGGGTAGCGAGGTTGAGGGATTTGGGGATGCGGGACATGGAAGCCTCCCGTGTAGGGGCATAGCATTGCTATGCCCTATTGTAGTGTGTGTGGGAGTGAGGGCGGTCAAATAGAGCGCCTGTATCTTGCTTTCATGGTGGGTTCTTCTTTTTTACGCGATCCGCCGAAAATTTTTTGAATCCTCTTACTGTATTGCATTGAGTTACTATAATTTAAACATGGCGGCTCAACCCAGAGACATTCGACGTTATGTTACCACCGACGGCAAAGTTCCCTTTGCTCAATGGCTCGATTCTTTACGAGATATCAAGGCTAAAACTAAAATTGCTCAACGCCTAAACCGTCTTAATTTAGGGAACTTAGGGGATTATAAATCAGTAGGAGGGGGAGTTTATGAACTACGAATAGACTATGGTTCCGGTTATCGCATTTACTTTGGACAAATCGGGACAACGATTATCTTACTCCTGTGTGGAGGAGATAAAAGAACGCAAGCTAAAGACATTGAAATAGCCCAAAAATATTGGCAAGATTATAGGAGGCGAGAAAATGCCAGTCAGTGATAGTTATCATGATTCCCTGATCGAATCCCTTAAAGATCCCCATTATGCAGCAGTTTATCTGGAAACTCATCTAGAGGGAGATGAATATGGATTTGAATCAGAATTACTTAGACTCTCCTTCAATCACGTCCTAGAAGCCCTTGGCTCCCAAAATCTAACACCAGAACAAATCAAAATTCAGGCGAAGCAATTGGAAGAATTAATGCAAAAACCTGCCCCTGAAGCCATGAATCAACTAACCTCTTGGCTCCAAGCTTTAGGATTGAGATTAACGATAACAGTCGCTCCAAAAATGCCAGAAATAAATCATCAAAATGACGCTGTTAGTTCCATCAAGATTACAGTATAGTTCAGCAAGCTTAGTAAATGCTGAACCTCAGCAAGTCTTTTTCGGGCTTAACCGAGTAGTATTGGGTCTTATTCTGCTTCACCAATCAGAGTAAATGCCGCCCAATCTTTCGGATTAGGATGGTTTTTCATGGTGGTTAACATTGCCTGTCGCAACGCCTGGGCTTTATCTAGTTTTTTCTCTTGCCAATTGCGATAAAATTCAGTCATTAAACTTGCAGTAGGTGCATCGGGAACTGACCATAAAGAAACAATAATACTTGGCACTCCTGCGGTAATTAAAGAACGGGATAATCCGATTACACCATCTCCAGTAATGCGTCCCCTTCCCGTATCGCAAGCACTTAAAACCACTAATTCCGCATTCAGTTTTAAGTTGAGAATTTCATCAGCAGTAAGTAAACCATTATCATTACCAGAAGGTGCAAGAGCGATCGCACCGGGTACTCCTAATCCTTTAAAATCATCTAATAAACCATGGGTTGCTAGATGAATAATTCTGGCTTGAGGTAATTGGGAAAGGATAGCTTTTTTAGTGGCTTGGTTGCCTGTTAAAGCTTTAGTATTGAGTAGTTTAGCAATAGTAATAGCTTCGTTTTCTGCTGCTGGTAAGGGATTAAGTTGTTCTGGTGGTTCGCCAATTTTGATAGTTACTTTTGGCATGGTAGGATTGCCGACAACGACAAGTCCTTTCGGGTTAGCTTGTTGAACTTTTACTCGTTGTTTTTGGGTTAAGTCTAACACTTGAATGGCGGGTGCAGTGAGAATTGTGTGTTTTTCAATTAGGTATTTGCCATTTTCATCTTGTAAAGCGGGAAAAGGTACTAAAAATAGTTCTCCTTGAGGCATGAAGATGACATGAGCGTTAGGATCGGAGGGGAGTAAATCGGCAATAGGTTCTATAAGTAATTTGTGGAGTTGTTTTAATTGATTTTTTGCTTCAGAGCTATTAAGCGGCACTACTTCGATACTACTTCTTCCTCTGACTCCGATTGATTGGCGAGTGCTAGTAACAAAATTTTCTAGAGAGGGAGCAAAAGATTGGATGTCTAGTTGCCGAAATAGGATTTCACCACTTGGTTTAACCACCCAAATATAAAGTTTTGGCTGTCCTCCGAAGTCATTGATAGAATACTCAACTAGAGTCGCCTCGTGTTCTTGAGCAATTTGTTGGATTTGCTCTAAATTTGGTGGTTGAATTGGAGGATCAGGTGTTTCAGAATATTTTGCGGCTAAAAGTTCAACAAATGCTCTAGCGCGTCCTCGTTCAGTTACTTCCAGTGCAGCTTCGGACTTTTGCTGTACAATCAGGGCGTATTCCAAATTATGGTAAGTATTAGTTTGGGTTTCCAATAAAGAAATTTTATTCTCATCCGTTAGTCCAGATCGAAGCGATTCCCAGATGTTAATCGTCTCAAAGAGGTATTTCTCGGCCACCGCCGCATTACCCGTTAGCAGAACGGTACGACCCATATTATTGAGAGTTCTACCTTCAGCAACCCTGTCTTTCACTTCTCTGGCAATCCCTAGGGCTTGCTGATACAATTCTAAGGACTTTTGATACTCTCCCAGGCTGTTGTAAACCCTTCCCAAGTTGTTGAGAGTAATTCCTTCAGACGGACGCTCGTTGATTTTTCGACTAATAGCTAACGAACGTTGATAAAAATCCAAGGCTTGGGAATACTGCTGAAGTTGATCGTCAACTGAGCCGAGATTGCTGAGGATTTTAGCTTCACCGGAGGGATCATTCAGTTCTTGAGTAATCTCTAAAGCTTCCTGATAGGATTTCCGTGCGTTTGTATAGTCTTTCAGATTATTGTAAGCTGACCCCATATTGTTTAAAGCCATGCTTGCTAGAGAAGGATTTTTAATGTTTCTTGCGATCGCCAGAGCTTTTTCGTAGAAGTCCAGCGATTTTTTATACTGCCCTAGTCGGTCATAGACCCATCCAATATTGTTCAGGACAATACTTTGTCTGGTAAAATCATTGACTTCTTTAAAAATGGTGATGGCTTGCTGATATAAATCCAATGCTTTTGGGTATTCTCCCATGAGGCTAGAGACTTCTGCTATATTATTGAGAGAAAATCCTTCTCCACTGCGATCTTGTAATTCCCTGCGGATAGCTAAAGCTTGTTCATAAAACTTTAAAGCTTCCGATATCTGACCCAGACTTCGGTAAACTCCACCAATGATGTTGAGAGTTTTCCCTTCTTCGGCACGATCATGTACTTCTCTGAAGATTTCTAAAGCTTGTTGTAAGAATTTCAAGGATTTTGAATTCTCCCCTAGATAGCTGTAAGATAGCCCAATATTATTAAGGGCAGCTCCTTGATTGGGGAGATCGTTCAATTCTTGAAAAATAACTAAAGCTTGTTGATAGAAAGGTAAGGCTTGCTTAGACTGTCCTAGCTCGGTATAAACAAACCCAATATTATTAAGAATCACTCCTTCTTGTTGACGATCTGCAATCTGCTGATAGATTGCTAAAGCTTGTTGATATTTTTCCAGCGCGACTTGATACTGACCCTGATAGTAATAGCGATCGCCTTCTTGAACCAGTCGAGCTGCTTGAGCTTTACGGTCAGTCGTTGTTTGTGCCACGTTTGAAGCAGAAAAAGATACTGAAGGAGTCAGCAGTGGGTTAATCTCTAGAGAGATTAAAAGGATAGCAGTGAAGAAATTTAAAGGTCGAAGCCAAGTAGGCATAGATCAATTCTCCTTAAATGATATAACTTTTATTGGCTCTCTCCAATCATTAAACTCGCTGTAAGTGTTCCTCTGACTAAAGTTAAGAACTAGACAACAACCTCAAAAGTAATCGACATAGCAGCCATCTGTCGAGTATCAATCTGACGCACTCTTGAAGTATAAACTCTCCCACTCCCCCGACTACCCCCATCTAAATCATCCAGAAGGCTAGAAATCGCCTCATCTGGCTGAGTTAAATCTATAGGTGTCCCTCTCAGATTATCCCCCCTCTCTGTAGCTAAAACCCGCAACAATTCCACAGCTTTGGTTAGAGGAGTCGTAGTAGCAATAACCAACACTTCGGCTATTCCCGTTTCACCCTCTACCTTAAATTTATACAATTCCCCTCGATTTTGATCGGGAATCTGAATTTTTTCCCCTGGAGTCACAGGAGAATTATCTCCCGTCCCCGGTAAAGGCGAAAGCACGGTAAGCGTCCCATCTACGCTAATAAGTAAAACAGTAATATAGAGAGGAACTAACTCGTTATTTTGTACGAGAAATTGTACTTGAGTCTCTTGCTTGATTTTTTGCGCGTTACTGGTTAAACCGCGCACCCCTCTATTTTGACTGAAACTGCCTGACTTTGCACCCCTAACTGTAAACGATTCTGCCACCAATTGGCCGCCATCTACCGTTTCCATCGCCGCAGCTACACTCAAGCGAGAGGAAGTCGCATTGAGGGTTAGCTTGACTAACCTCGCTGCTAACAAGGATTTTAGTTTCGCTTGCAATCGTTTGACTCCATCAGTTACACTTTCTCCTGAAATCCCAGCTGAACCTGGAATCAGATCCGCAGCCAGAGAAAATAGAGCCAGACTACCTATTTCTGGTAAGGGAGTCACTTTAAGTTTCTGCAATTGTTGATAGTAAAAGGGAGTCACTCGACCCAGAAAATAGTGGATATCTGTCTCATCTGAGGAAACCGCTTCGATGGATTTAATCCCTTGTAAAGCTTGCTTGGCGGCTGCTTGTTCCTGTCCTAAGGAAGCATCTAAACCAATTCGGAGAGTTAAGTCCCTGGGAATAGCCCGCGATCGCTCTTGAAGTAGAGTCCCGGAAGCAATATTATCTCTTGTCTGCATCAGTTTCCCTTTAGCTGTCAACTCTTGACGAGACTCTATCTGAACTTGACCTCGTTCTTTCCCTTCCCCATCCACTAAAGTTAAAATTGCCCCCCGACCGAATGCTGCTAAGGTACGCGGATCGATCCCTCCCAAAAACAGATCCACCCGATTTCCCTGCACTTGAGTGACCACAACTTCAGCAGGGATTTTCTGATCTGGTTTGAGAAAATAAACCGCTTGCTCGCTGTTGTTACTTCCCTCCCTAGTATTAAATTCCGGTTGCTGTAATAAACCAGCCGTCGGGAAATATTCGCGTAAAATGCGATCGGTAGTAGCCGTCGCACTTATCATTACTTGACTAACTGAATCGCCTCCGGTTTGCTGCCAGAGATAGCGAGTCAAGATATATGTAAAGATACCGGCAGCCGTATCACCAAAGGAAGCATCGATCGCCGTTTGGTCAGTTCTAGCAGCCGCCAGCATTATGCCTTTGGGAACGCCTTTTTTTCGCTCTGTGGCCAAGTCTGAAGCGGTCAAGTTGAGTCTGGACATCAGTTGTTTTTGATATTCCTGTTCCTGGGGACTTGCTAACAGTTGGATGTTAGAGTTTTCAGTCCGGTTTAACTCCCGATTTCCAGGGCGCGATCGCACAGTTAAGATGCCCTTTCTCGCCCCTCCAGAGTGACAACTATCCAGAATAAAAGTGACATTTTCTGTATTAATTGCTTGCATCAACAACCACAAAGTATGACCTGTAATATCATTGACTTTTCCTCCTTTATTGGGATAACCTGGAGGCAGAATGCTATCAACAGGAACGATTGTGCTAACTTGCCCATCTTGAAAAATTTGATCGGGATCAAAAACTTGAGAACCATGACCAGAAAAGTGAAAAACTACCACATCACCGGGTTGCGCCCATTGAATTAAATGTTCCTCAAACGCTTGTAGGATATTCTCACGAGTTGCTTCATGATCAGTTAAAAGCAAAATTTGATCGGACTCGAATCCAAAACGGTGAATGAGTAATTCCTGTTGTAGTTTGACATCATTGACTGCGCCTTCAAGGGTTATCCATCTAGTATCGGGGTAATTATTAACACCCACTAATAATGCCCGTTTACGAGGTGTATTCTCTGCCAGTACGCTACGATAAAGAATGGCTCGCTGTTTCAATTCCAACTGGCTTAATCCTAAAGTGGCTAATAAAGAACCAGTCAGGGATAGTAATTGCCTACGCTTAATTCTAGTCATAAAATTTCCCTACCTATTTAATACTACCAAATCTTGATACTGAAAGCATTTATTATTGTGATTTTGGGGGAATTTGCCCGGCCGTTAAGGTGACAATTTAGCCATCTTTTAAAATGCTGATAGACTCTCCTAGTCGGTGTCTCTCCATCGCCTCCGCAATCGCTATTCTCACACCAGCATCGATTTTCTGATGCAGTTCTGTTAAGGTGGATTCAGTCAATTGAGTTCCAGATAGATAATCCAAGTATCGCATAAGGATAAATACAACTGGGTCACGTTAATAAGCTAAGACGCATTTAAACCGCTTATTCTTAGATTAGCCGAACCTCCTCCAATCCCTTTACTGTTGCCTTTTGCCTCGTCTCAACAAGCAATTTAAATTACGAACAGCTTACGTCCCCGCTCATAACGACGACGAACCACATCTTCGGGAATATTATGCCACTGGCTACCTTTCTGTGAACTCTCTCTAAAGACTGATGATTTCCTCCTCTTCTTTTCTGTGTACTTTGTCCGCCTAAATCTTTTAAACTAGAAACATCGGAACTCAATACTGGAGAAACTTCTTATGTCGGAAACCTCTTATCTTTAATTCCACCCACTTACTTAGGAAATCACCATGGAACTTTATCAACGAATAGCCGATTTTTATGACTCCTCTAGTGGACTGTGGGAAAGGATTTGGGGCGAACATATGCACCATGGTTACTACGGTCGCGGCGGCAAGATTAAACTCGATCGCCGTCAGGCACAAATTGATTTAATAGAAGAATTATTAACTTGGGGTGGTGTCACCGGCGCTAATCAGATTCTCGATGTGGGTTGTGGCATTGGTGGCAGTAGCCTTTATCTGGCAGAAAAATTTCACAGTCAAGCGGTGGGGATTACCCTTTCCCCGGTACAAGCCGCTAGAGCCAGCCAAAGAGCGCAAGAGTTCAATTTAGAAGAACAAGTCAGTTTTTGTGTGGCTGATGCCCTAAAAACCCCCTTTCCTGAGAATAATTTTGATCTGGTCTGGTCTTTGGAAAGTGGCGAACATATGCCCGATAAAAGGCAATTTCTGCGGGAATGTTATCGGGTTTTGCAGCCCGGAGGGACTTTTTTGATGGCTACTTGGTGTCATCGTCCCACCACTTCCCTGGCCGGTAATTTAACGGAAGGGGAGATTAAACTATTAAACGAGATTTATCAGGTTTATTGTCTGCCCTATGTGATTTCTTTGCCAGAATACGCCGATATTGCCCGTGATATTGGCTTTCGAGACCTAAAAACCGATGATTGGTCCCTATCGGTGGCGGCCTTTTGGGATGTGGTGATTGACTCGGCCCTAACCACAGATGCGATCGCTGGTTTGTTAGCAAGCGGTTACACTACTATCCAAGGAGCTTTATCTTTAGGGTTAATGCGGCGCGGTTACGAGTCGGGTTTAATTCGTTTTGGCCTACTGCAAGGGAAAAAATAAAGGCTGATCTCTCCATTTCTTTTTAACAAAACTTAACAATTATTGGCAAAATTTTGCTTGCTTTTCTGGGGAGATTTTGAGATAATATTTTTAAAAGATTTTATTCATAATGGAAATATTGACAATCATCGAAATTGGCACAGATGCCCATTATAAGAAAAGCATAACGCAAACCGCGGCCTAAGTCAAGCCCTTTCCCATACTTATGGGTGCGAATTTCCAGAAATCAAAAAAAAGGCTTTGGTGGGGGGCAGTGATCAGGTAGAACCGGGGAACGAGATAATCTTCAAGCAAGATTCTGTATTTCTAAAATTCTACACTTAGGTTTTCCTAAAATGGCTCAGGGCAGATTTGAACTGCCGACCTTGGGCTTATGAGTCCCCTGCTCTGACCAACTGAGCTACTAAGCCGTTGTTTACACATTTATCAATCATAACACACAATCACCCAATTGCACAAGAGCAAAAAAGGGAAGAAAAAATCTTCCCTTTGCGGGCATCTTTAACGTCTGCCTGGCAGGAAAGCGATGGGATTAACTGCGCCCTGGCCGGAGGGGTGAACCTCAAAATGTAGGTGAGGGCCGGTGCTAAAACCGGTGCTACCCATCTGGGCGATTGGCTCGCCTTGCTCAACAGTTTGGCCGCGACGCACCAGCAGACGGCTGTTATGGGCATAGAGAGTGACGCTACCATCGGGGTGACGCAGTTTCACCAGATTGCCATAACCGCCAGAATTCCAACCAGAGGAGATTACTTCACCGGCAGCCGCCGCCACAACTGGTGTACCCACTGGACCGGCGATATCGATGCCGCGATGAGGTCTGCCCCAGCGCCAACCGAAACCGGAGGTTAACACACCTCTAGTGGGCCAAATAAAGCCGGTAAAAATGGGGGCGGGATTAGGTAAATGCTCATCGGGATTAGCGAGGGGAGGAAGGGAAGGTTCTACGGTTTCGCCGACGGGAATTCGTAGGCGGTCATTATATTCTTCCACATTGGTAGGAGCCGAACCGATAATCTGTGGGGGGGTGCTTTGGTTAGAACGAGAACGAAGGGCAGTCCATTGGGGATTAGGGGTTATTTGTCGATCATCGAGGGTTTCTGTGGGATTATCGACGGGAATAGCGATACTTTTCTGGGTTTCCGAAAGGTTAGTTTCCCGCAGATTAGCCACCTCTTGGCGCAATCTTTCCCGATAGCTGCCGGTGATATTTTCGGGGAATTCTTCCGTCCCCGTGGTGGCAGTTTCCGGGGGCGGATTTTGTCGATTGCTGGGGTTAAAGGACAACCTAGTGCGATCGCCGACCAAGGGGGTAAGATTTTGATTAACTCTAGCGTTGGCAGAGCGATCGGGAACCACTAGGGTTTGATTGACTTTAATCCGGTTGGGGTTGTCAATGCCGTTTTCCCTAGCTAATTCGGCGGGGGTGATGCCGAGAGCGCGAGCGATCGTGTTTAAGGTATCCCCGGGCCGAACCCGATAAACTTGGTTTTCTGGCGGAACTATGACGCGAGGATTGGGAACGGCGGGAATTTCAGTCACAGGAGCCGGATTTCGTAGGGCAACGCTGGGAATTTCCGGTCTGCTTGTCAAGGGAGGATTAAGGGGAATTGTGGCTATCGGGCGATCGCTTTCAGGGGTGGGAACGGGAATCGGGATCACCTGGCTAGTTGGTCGGGGGGATTCTTCGGGAGCGATAACGGGAATCTCGACGCTAGTTGGCGAATTATCGGGAACGAGAGCGGTGGTTTCAGTAACGATTACCGTTTCCCCGGAATTGGACTGATGGGGGGTTTCCTCGGTTCGCAAGGCGGCCAAACTTTCTTGGAGACGTTGACGGGTTTGACGCAGACTAGCAGAGGAACTATCCAACTGCTCAGGAGTTGCTGCCGGGGCTGCCGAGGGCAACTGCTCAGGAGTGGGTATTTTTAAAGTTTGTCCGATAATCAAATCGGAATGGGGGGAGAGATTATTGCTACTAGCGATCGCTGTGGGGGTGGTTTGATAGGTGTCGGCTAAACTCCACAGGGACTCTCCCGATTTTACTTGATGCTCAACCACTGATGTGGCGATGAATTTGACGGTGGCGAGTGCTTGGGATTGGATTATTTGCGGTTCTTTTAGTTCTTTACCCGCAGCTTTGGCTTTTTGGGCCAGGTCAATCACTTCCCATTCTAAGGGTACAGAATTGGCGGCCTGGGCTGATTCTGAGGTGGAGTTGAGAATGCTAGGTACTCCCAGAGAGAGTGCTAATCCCAGTAGAGCAACTGAGTAACGGACTCGGTTAGACTCAGCGGTGCAATTCTGTTCTGGGGTAGCGGATGTCATGGGGTTGTGGATAAAAGTCTCTTTCAAACAGACCTCCTGTGGTGTAAAGAGTTAGCTAGAGCCAGTGGATTAAGCCGATGGGTCTAGCTTTCAGCATTAGCCTTGAGGCTAGAGTAGAAGTTAAGCAACTTTACTTTTTAGTCAAAATACCTAAAGGTGACTTTTAGGTGAGATTAACTTAGATTTTGAAATTATGCAAGTCTATCTCTGACCATTAGCACCGGGATCACAGCAAGTTGGTGACATTTTGAATGTCCAGATTGACGATGCTCTATCTCAGATGTTCCAAGCTGATCAGCATTTTTCGTCCTGCCAATTTTTGCCAATTTTTTGATAGAAAATTTTTATCGGTTTTGCCGTTTACTAAAGAAATTATTAATGATTCGCCGCTCGCAAGGAGCAATGATGGCTATTGGGGGGGGCAATAATTAGGGTTTGCCCAAAAAGTTTTTCGTGGGGTGTGGGGTGTGGGGTGTGGGCTTCGGCCGTGAGCTCAGCCGAACGGGTGTGGGGTGTGGGATTTTACCGATTTTCAGGGAAAAAGTCAAAATTTCGCCTCCCACAAGGTTTTTAGATTTAATCAGCCAACCCTAATTAAAAAGAATACACGGCTGTTTTGATATTTTGGTAGTTATCATCTAGATCTGATTCTAGGAGAATAATCGCAGTAATTCTTCTCGTCATCTCGCTGACTTCCTGCACTTCTGCGATAGTTAATCCCCGTCCTAATAATTTTTCCTCGCGATAACTTAGCCATTTTTTAATGACTTGATAACCCCCGATGGTATATTCCCAAACCTGGGCCGGTATATTTTGCCAATAGGCTCGATCATTGAGATAAATATCATAGGTTTTGGTTCCTAATAATTTTCGCATTTCTGGGCTAATTACGCTCATTTCTGCGGTTGTATATTGTCTGGCGATCGCTTTTCCTTTACCCGGCATTGTCACGCCATTTTTCCCCCCATGTCCCCAACCGACGTTAATAATTAAATCCCCCTTATCTGGGTTTAAATTTCCCCCATCAGTGCAGGAAATCAAGGCGATTTTTTGCATTGCAGGGGTCGGTTTTTTGGTGACTCCTATAACGGGGTTTTCTGTGTCTAAAAGAGAGGCGATCAATTGTCCTAGTTGGGCAGATTTAATTAATAATTCTTGGCTATTGGGAAGGGGAATCCTTGGGAAGTCTTGACGAATACCGTCGGCATTTTCCCCAAGATACAAGGGGGAGTACCCAATCGCTAACGAGTGCAGCCAAATTAAGGAAGCATTCTCGATATTTTCATCAAGATTATTAATACCCAGTTGATTTAAGTATTGACGAGATTTTTCTGAAAGATTGGCTTTTGTTTTGATTTCAGTAAGATTTGATGTATTGAATAATTGTGGTGTATTTTCTTCAAAATTATTATTTAAAGATTGCGGACGTAGCCAAATTGGAATAACGGATACATTACGAGCTAAAGCTTGATAATCAACAAGACAATTAGAGAAATATATTGGACTACCTTTTGCTTCTTTTTCGGTCTTTAAGCGAGTAACTATGAATTGATTTCCTTTCCAGCACTGTGTGTATAGTTCTGGTCTGGGACGATTCCATAAAGAACTAATATTACTATGATAACACCAGCGATGTTCAAATGGACGCATAGTATATTTTCGGATTCGATATTTATCATACTGATATTGTTCTGATGCTAAAATTTTAGAACGAACTTTTTTAGAAATAAAATCCGAGGCATCCTCAGTTAAACTAGGCTCAATTATCTTTAATTCTTCCCAAGAAATATTATGATCAAAGTAAGCTTTAACTCTATTTTCCAGACTTGATTTATCAATATCAATAAAAGCTCCTCGACGAGCTTCTAAAAATGCTTTATATGGATTTTCCTGACAAAAATCAGATACTCTTGGCCAATTTAAATATTGTGTTGTAGTATTTAAAATACGGAAAGAATAACGATTAGATTGTTCTGGGTTAGAGACTTGATACAAAGCATCAAAATCTTGATTATTTAAACTATCTAATAACTGTTCTCGTTTAGCAACTCCCCAGAAATGGCGAAAATAGACATCAACAGTTTTATTCCTTACTTCCTTTCTTACCATTAGTCCGATAGTTGTCCCGACTCGAATCCCTTCCTTATTGTATTGAGTAGAAAAAACACTAGGATCGGGATTACCTTCAGGGGTTAACTTTCCTGTTTCGCGACTATCCCCATTGAGACAATCAAACCAAAGACGATCAAATTCTTGTAAAAATCTTTGTCGCATCACCACAAAAGAAGGATCACCGAGATAGGAAAAATTAGAAATATAACAAACAACCCCTTTACCAGTATTTTCTGAAATACATCTTTCCGCTAAACGAAAAAAGCGCACATATAACTCATCCAGATTAAACTTTTTAATCCCCCAATCGGAGATTAAACCCTGTTTATACAATTCCACTAAACCTGCTTCTTCTGCGGGACTGGTTCCAGCAAAAGCATTGTAGGGAGGATTACCGAGAATAACTAAAATCGGTTTACCGCGCTTAACTTCATCAGCTGCCTCTCGTTCCTTATTTAACTCCGGAAAACTCAATTGTAGCTGTTGAATTTTCTGTTTACTTTCCTCATCGGGAGGTTGCCAACCGGTTAAAGCATTAGTCAGATAAATCCCCACCCGTTCACTATCTTCTATTAAAGGTACACCCAAACTTTGCAGGAATAAACCTAATTGTAGATGAGCGACGACAAAAGGAGCGGTTAAAATCTCGAAACCGAAAATTCTTTCTATGGCTGCTTTTTTCACCAAAGCCATGGCTAAAGCACCCGCCCCATTTTCCTGTAAAGTATCGGTAATATAGCGCAAAACCTCGACTAAATAAGCACCAGTTCCACAGCAAGGATCGAGAACATAAACATCGGGATTAGCTAAACCGTCCTCAATATTTAATTCTTCTCGTAAAACTCGATCGACTCGCGCTACCATATAGCGAACAATTTCCGGAGGAGTGTACCAAACTCCCAATTCTTTGCGTAAATCGGGATCAAAAGCTTGCAAAAATGGTTCATAGAAATACTGTACCGCTTGTCCCTCATCGAATTGACGAAAAAATTCCTCTCGTCGCACTCGATTTAAAGCTGCACCGGTCCAATTCAAGACTTCTACTAATCCCAAAGATTTTAACTTACTCGGTGCGGCGATCTGCTCAAATAGGATCGCTAACATGGGAACATGGAGATGGTGGGCTGCGGATTTCCAATCGAACTTATCCTCTTTATCCTCGCGATTGAGGTTTTGCTTGTGCCATAATACCCAAGCGGAGAATAAACCATAAAAGAGGGTTTGCACGAGGGTAGAACGGAAAAATTTATTCCCCTGTTCCCGTTCAAATTTGATACCTAGGGCATTTTCTAAAGCTTGACGAATATTGGCCAGAGCGGGAAGATCGGAATGATGTTCTAAGCGTGCTTTTGCGTCCCGCGCATAGGAAGCAAGAAACCAAGCAACATCGGCCGGTGAGGTGATAGGAGCCGCCTGTAAAAGCACTCTCTTTAGGTATTCTAAGAGGCTATCACCGTGTTCGGCGGCAAATTTGGATGGATTTGAGGTTTTTAGCCAAAACTCGGCTTCTGACGGGGCTAAACTATAGGCTTCTAATTCTACCGGTTGACCTTGGCTATTGCGACCGATGAGCAGAAAATCGCGATAATTGCTGACTAATACTTGACCGTATTTTTGCCAGTATTTTTGTACTTGCTCGCTGGTGGCGATTTTTTTTATATCTTCTTTGGTTCCCTTAATCTCGATCGCGCCTCTTTCGGGAAAAATCGCCGTAAAAGGTTCTAATTCTTGATTTTTGGGGAATTGATCGACGTTAAAAAGTCCCCCGTCCGGCAATCCCGCACCCTGATTTCTGAGGTTGATAATGCAGCGCACTCGCGGTTTTAGGGTTTTACCGATTTCGTTAAGGAGAGTTTCGAGAGTGCCGTAGTAGGAGGTTTCTTTTACCGCTGCTTGGGAGGAGTGGATTTCGTGCAGGTTGCGAAAATAATTAACGAGGGGATTCATGAGTAATAAAGTAATAGGACAAAATTAACTTCTTGGTTAGGATAGGCAAAAGGCAAAAGTATGTGTAATTAATTGTGTCTAGCTACTTAAAAAGTGTAGTCTAGATAGGGTTGGCCGAAAAAGTTTTTCGTGGGGACAGATTGTGGGGTGTCGGTCGTCGATACCCAATTAGGTTACACTTCATCTTAAGAAAAGCTGTCACCAGAGATGGTATATTTTGGCCATAGTATAGCTCGCTAGTTTAGATTTGTTCAATTGGAGAAATAAGATTAGATAAAATTTCGTTCCATTTTAATTTATGAATAGTTTGTAATTCCGAATCTATTTCAATCAGATGGGAATAGCTATTGACAAATTCTTCTGGAGATGATATCAGTCTCAGATAATATTTAATTGTCGGTATAATACCATTGGTGATTATTTGACAACCATGATTGTTTTTGATAGTTTGAATCTCAGACATGATTAACTCCACTTCTGTGGGTTTAACATCAAACGATGATAGGATATAATATCTTCTCGGATTAAATTTGATAATTTTATCTTTGGCAATTCGGAGAATTTGTAAATCAATGTACTTACCATGCTTAATTTCAATAACTTCTACTAATTGTTTATTTTTATCAAAAATCTCAATATCTCCTGCACTACCAGAAGTTAGATCAGAAGCTGTGTGACTGCCTAGAGGTTTTAATGTGCAGGATTTGTATCTTTCTACTTCTATAATTAACCTTTGATAAATTGCATATAGTGCTAAAACAGGTAATTTGGAAGCTCCGCGAGTTTGATAATTGAAACTAAAATGATTTTCTAGGCAACTGCTCAAAGTGTTGATATCAAAAGGTTCAGGATTATCTATCTTCAAAATTTTAATCTTTTGAGTCTGGATAATCTGATTAACTTGATGAAGTAAAAGCCTTAAAATAACTTCAGCTTGTTGAGGATTAGTTTCAATAAAATCAATTAAACCCAGAAAAGCATCTTTGGTTTTTTGATTACTAATTTTACCTTGATAATCTAAAGTATAGGGAAAGGGTTGTTCTAAAGAACGAGTTAGCCAGCCACTTTCTGCCATAGCTGGTAATCCCAATTGTTTCAAGGTGGGAGTAATATACTGAGTATCAATAGTTCTTCCTGAAAATCCTCCAGGTAAATTAGTTTGATGGTATCTAATATCTTGATTAGGATAGAGAATTTTATGAACTAATAAAGTTATTAAAACCGTATAAACTCCCTTTTGTTTTGAGCAATTAGTAGCAATTTGTTGGATATAGTTTTGATAGGGTTGAGGAGGCAGTGGTTGCCGATCATCTAAATTTAAGGATTGGTCATAAATGTCTAATAACTTTTCTTTATGGTTCATAAAATCTAATCCGATAATTTCCAATTGAATATTCTGACGAGAAAAAGAAAACTCCTTTAAGGATACTCTAGAATTGTTTTCAAAAATATGTTTCTTAATGGCAATAGCCAACTCTTGAATCATGGGAATACAAACCGAATTACCCACCTGTTTATAAGACTCAGCTAAGTTAGGATGAATTTGAAAGCTATCGGGGAACTTCATCAGTCGATAGCATTCTTGGATAGTTAATTTACGCACCTGATCTTGTTCGGGTATATAAATAAAAAAACGTCCAGATGTTTCCTGAGATGGTATAGTAGGATGTACTCCATCGATCGAATAAATTCGGTTAGGTTGATGATGAACCCGGGATAAATGTTCTGTATTTGGTCTGATACCTTTTTTCCAGATAGTTTTATTGCGATAACCGACAAAAATTAATCCTGATGGTTGTAAGGTAGGATTATCAATGAGAGTATATTCTTTTTTATCTAAGTATTCAAAATTGCCTTGAGGAGACAGAAAATCGCGTAACTTAGGTATTGGTGAAGTATATTTTAATGAGTTGAAATTAAATTTTTTATTTTGGGTAGCAATAATAATAATTCTTTCTCGATTTTGCGGCACACCAAAATCCTTGGCATTTAAGAGCTTATAATCAACTAAATAACCCAGTTCTTCCAAAGAATGCAAAATAATATCTAAGTTTTTGCCTTTGTCGAGGTGAATTAGGTGTTTAACATTTTCCAGAAGAATTATTTTCGGCTTTTTTAATTCTACTATTTCGCAGATGTGAAAAAATAGAGTTCCCCTTGTATCTCTAAATCCGGCTCGTTTTCCAGAAATGCTAAAGGGTTGACAGGGAAATCCTGCTGTCAACACTTCAAAATCAGGGAGGTCATGAATAGCAATTTTTCTAATATCTTGATCGGGAATTTCTTGAAAATTATTGAAATATACTTTTCGACAGTTTTCGTCTATTTCACAAGAATATACACAGTCATAACCAACGCTCTCGAAAGCTAATCTAAATCCTCCAATACCAGCAAAAAGATCGATAAATCTGAGTTTTTCGTTTGTCATTGCCAAATTATGACATCAAAGATAGCCAAAGTGAATATATCCTAAATTTTAGCAAATGTTCCGACTTATGCAGCGATAAAAACTGTAGTCTAGATAATTAAGATTAATATGTCCCCATATAATCAATTTGGAGATACTAGATTAGGTATAATTGAGTAAAAACTCGCACAATTTCGGTTTCAGACTTCTGCGGCTTTTTCTTGCTCAATCTCGGTCTCCAATTCTTGACGTAATTCTTCTAGAGAAGTGGTGGCAGCTGTCTGAGATAATCTTTCTTGTGACCAATTTAAGGACTGAAAAAGTCGTTGAGCGTTAGCTGGAGAGCGCAAAAGATAAACTTCTTCTAATAAAGCGGATAATTCGTCAGCAGCAATCAAGGCCACATCATGATGACCCTGACGTTGGACAATAACGATCGAGTTTCCCAGTTCTACTTGTTCTAAAACCTGAAGAAAATGTTCCTGTGCTTGGGTATAGCTAGTATAGGTGGTGGGGATGGGCAGCATGGCCATTAATCAACTCCGCAGTCAAAAAATTAATCAATGGGTGCGTTAACCAAGAGTAACGCACCCCGAGGAAATTACACCGAAGTTAAGGTTTTCTCCGCGCTAATTTGCGCTTCGGGACTATCCGCTTCCGAGGGAGGGACTACTTGCCAGAATTGACCGAGATAACTATCCCAATTAGCTAAAATTAACTTACCTTTGGGGCTATTAGTGCGTTCTACATGGGCCTCAATTAAAGATTTTAACTGTTCCGCACCGGCAGCCGTGGCAACCCGTTGAATCTTGACAATTTCGGGGTTAAGTTTCTCCGGTAGGGACGGATCAAGGATATAAGCTAATCCTCCCGTCATCCCGGCGCCGACGTTGCGACCGACGGAACCAAGCACGACAATTACCCCCCCGGTCATGTATTCACAGAGGTGATCCCCGGCCCCTTCGATAACTGCTTTTGCGGTGGAATTGCGAACAGCAAAGCGTTCACCAGCGCGACCATTAACGTATAATACCCCACCGGTGGCCCCGTAGAGACAGGTATTACCGATAATAGCGTTATCTTCGGGCTGATAATTGGCGTTTTGGGGCGGTACGATGACAATTTCGCCGCCGTAGATGCCTTTACCCACATAATCGTTAGCTTCTCCTTCTAAATGGAGATTGACACCGGGTAAATTAAATGCTCCGAAACTTTGACCGGCCGCACCCTGGAAATTGAGCTTAATTTCGCCTTCAAAGCCATCATTACCGTATTTTTGGGCAATTACCCCCGCAATTCTCGCTCCGACAGAGCGATCGGTATTGACAATCCTGTAGGTTTTGCTGACGGTTCCCTGTTGCTCGATCGCCTGTTTAATCTCGCTATCGGCTAGAATCTCGTCATCAAGGACAGCACCGTTACTATGTACTTCCTCGTGCTGCAACCAAGAGCGATCGCTACGGCCATCGGGTAAATTCAACAAACAATCGAGATTGAGGGATTCTGTCTTAGTTAAACGAGCATCGGAGCGCACTTTTAACAGATCTGCCCGGCCAATCACCTCATTTAAACTGTGATAGCCTAATTTCGCCAATAATTGCCGCGTTTCCTCAGCCACCAAAGTGAAGAAATTGACCACATGAGCGGGAATTCCTGGAAAACGAGCGCGGAGACGTTCCTGCTGGGTAGCGACTCCCACAGGGCAATTATTCGTGTGACAGACGCGGGCCATGATACACCCCTCGGCAATCATGGAAATGGAACCAAAACCGAATTCCTCCGCACCCATCAGAGCAGCCATGAGGATATCCCAACCGGTTTTTAGTCCCCCATCTGCACGCAAAATCACCCGATGACGCAGTTGATTTTCCATTAACATCCGATGCACTTCCGTTACTCCCAATTCCCAGGGACTACCCGCGTGTTTGATCGAACTTAGGGGTGATGCACCTGTACCACCATCGTGGCCCGAAATCTGGATAATATCAGCGTTAGCTTTGGCAACTCCGGCCGCAATTGTACCGATACCGATCTCGGCCACTAATTTGACGGAAACTTTGGCCCGGGGGTTAATTTGGTGTAAATCGTAGATTAATTGTGCTAAATCTTCGATCGAGTAGATATCGTGGTGAGGAGGGGGAGAAATCAAGGTAACACCCGGTTTTGATCGCCGTAACATGGCAATATAGGGACTAACTTTTTTCCCGGGTAATTGACCTCCTTCTCCCGGTTTTGCTCCCTGGGCCATTTTAATCTCTAGCTGTTTTCCACTCATTAAGTATTCGGGAGTGACTCCAAAACGTCCCGAAGCTATCTGTTTAATGGCAGAATTAGCCGTATCACCGTTTTTTAAGCCGTTTAGGTGAGGCATGGTCACGGAATGTCCCTCGGCATCCACATCGCTTAAGCTGGTGTAACGGATCGGATCTTCTCCCCCTTCTCCGGAATTGGACTTACCTCCGATACGATTCATGGCGATCGCTAGGGTTTCGTGTGCTTCCCGGCCCAAGGCACCGAGGGACATTCCCCCTGTGCAGAAGCGTTGCAGGATACTTTCGATCGATTCTACTTCTTCGATGGCAATTGAGGCTCGATCGCTGTTAAATTTTAATAGATCGCGCAATGCAGTAACGGGTCTTTGCTGCAAGATTTGACGATAGGTTTCGTAATGGTCATATCCTTCCCCTTGGGAGTGAGCGGCCACGGCTTTATGGAGTGCTTTCGCCATTTCCGGGGAATTCATGTGGTATTCTCCCCCCGGACGGTAGTTGACAAAACCGTAGTTTTCTAGTTTTTTAGCGGTAAGATTGGGGAAAGCTTTACTGTGGAATGCGATCGCTTCTTGGGCCACCTCAGCAATGCTTAAACCCCCGACGCGACTGGTAGTACCGTTAAAAGCTAGTTTAACTAAATCTGCCGATAATCCGATCGCCTCGAAAATTTGCGCCCCATGGTAGGAAGATAGGAGAGAAATACCCATTTTCGAGAGGATTTTCAGTAATCCCGCTTCTACGGATTTGCGGTAATTAATTAGGGCTTTTTCGAGGCTAATAGCTTCTAATTTGCCATTTTCCATCAATTTCTGAGTTTTTGGCTCGATCCACCACTGGGCGATCGTTTCTAGGGCCAGATAGGGACAAACTGCGGAAGCGCCATAACCAATTAGACAAGCGAAGTGATGGGTACTCCAACATTGGGCCGTGTCGATCACGATCGAAGCTTTTAAACGCAAGTGTGAGCGAATCAGGTGATGATGGACGGCACCAACGGCCAATAAAGGGGGAATATAGCTAGTTTTTTCGTCAATAGGAGCAGTTCTGTCACTAAGAATTAAAATTTCCGCTCCCGATGCTACTTTCTTGGCGGCCTCAGCGCACAAATTAGCGATCGCGGTTTCTAATCCCTGCGGTCCGGTGGTCAGATCATAAAGGGTAGAAAGTTCGGCTGTTTTGTAGCTAGAGGTTTTAACTTTGGCTAATTCCGCATTATTGAGCAGGGGAGAGTCTAATTTCAGTAAATGTGCGTCATCAACCCCTAATTTAAGTATATTGCCCCGTCGTCCCAGATACATAGTCAAGGACATGACTAAACTTTCGCGTAAGGGATCGATGGGGGGGTTAGTAACTTGGGCAAAACGTTGTTTAAAGTAATCGTAGAGAAGATGGGGTTTACTGGAGAGGACTGCTAGGGGAGTGTCATCACCCATACAGAAAGTCGGTTCTTTTCCCTGTTCTGCCATGGGGACGATAATCAGATCCACATCTTCGGATGTATAACCGAAAGCGGTTTGCAGGGGAAGGAGATGACTAGGAGAGGGAATGTCTATCGCTGTTTCTTTGTCAATAAAGGTGCGTTGGGATTTCACCCATGCACCGTAGGGATTAGCGCGGGCAATTTCCTGTTTAATCGGCCAATTACGCTTAATTTCGCCTTTTTCTAGGTCAACTGCGATCATTTGACCGGGGCCGAGACGACCTTTTTCCATAATGGTGGTTTCATCGAGGGGAATAGTTCCCGCTTCCGAGGAAACGACGATATAACCATTGTTAGTAATGCTATAACGGGCCGGTCGCAAACCGTTGCGATCCAAACAAGCGCCGACGATTCCCCCGTCACTGAATACCAGTAAAGCCGGACCGTCCCAGGGTTCCTGTAAACCGCTATAGTATTCGTAGAAGTCGATAATTTCGGGATAATTCTGTAAATCCGGCTGATTATTGTAGGCCTCCGGCACTAGGATCATAGCTGCTTCTAGGGGACTGCGACCGGTTCTCACCAATAATTCTAGGGCGCTATCGAGGTTATAGGAGTCGCTGTTAGCGGGGTTAACAATGGGGGTCAGGGATTGTAATTCTTCGTGGGTCCAACCTTCCGTTTCTAAAGCGGGTTCCCGGGCCGACATCCAGTTAATATTGCCCAAAAGGGTGTTAATTTCGCCGTTATGACCCAATAAGCGCATCGGTTGAGCGAGGGGCCATTTGGGTTGGGTATTGGTGCTAAAACGTCGGTGATAAATAGCGAATTGACTGCTATAGGCGGGATTTTGCAGGTCTAGATAGAACTCTCGCAGGATTTCGCCCCTTACCATGCCTTTATAGACTATGGTGCGACAGGAAAAGGAACAGAAATAGAAATCATCGGCCAGTTGCTTACCGACTTCAGAACGGGCAATATAGAGTAGGCGATCGAATTGAGAACCGGCTAAATCGGGGGAAGTAACCAGAATTTGCTCGACGTAGGGTTGATTTTCCCTTGCTTGTCTTCCGAGGACTTCGGGACGGACGGGAACAGTGCGCCAACCTAAAATCTTAATATTATATTTATTGACAATTTCCTCGATGTGTGCTTTAGCTTCGGCTCGTTCTTGGGCCGCTTGGGGAAGAAAGACCATACCCACCCCTAGTCGCTCAGATTCCGGCATATTTAAGCCATTTTCGGCGAACCAAGGAGCGAGGACATCTCTGGGGATAGCGGTCATCATACCGGAACCGTCACCGGAATCCTGATCGGCGCTGCAGCCTCCCCGGTGTTCCAAACAACCTAAGGCTAAAAGGGCCTGTTCAATCAGTTGATGGCTGCCAGAACCGCGCACATCGGCAATAAAACCGACTCCGCAAGCGTCCCGTTCCTCTACGAGCCATCGGGGACCCCAATAGGGATCGATTTGGTGTATATTGTCGGTTTTTAGGTTATTTTGTTGCGCCATAGAAGTTATCCTTAGGGTCGTTGTCTAGAAGGGTGGGATAGTTGGTCTGCTGAAAGGGTCAATCTAGAATAGAATTTTTTTTGATCTTGCCGTTTCGATTGTCGCTGATTTTTCCTAATTTTTGCCTGTTGCCATCTTTATCTTGGCCGGTCTGAGGAATCACAGGTGATCTACCATGATATAGTAGCTCTCAGGAATTGTCATCGAAAATCCCCTGGATGGGGTGAAACATCCTGTTAGGTGCTTATTTTGGCAGAATATTCTCAGATTATAAATATTATTGGAGCAATGGGGTCAAATTCAGGACAAGACTTTCGCTAAAGAGGTGGGTAAATCGGCCAATTTTTCCACCACTGTCACCCCAGCTTCTTGAAAATGACGTAAGCTATCTTTTCTGGTATTCTTAGCGGCAACAGAGTAGGAAAGTTGGTTAGAAATAATTGTTTCTGTATCGCCGAAATTGGTTTCAATCGCTGCATTTAACCCGACAAGATAGGCAATCACCGGTTTTTCGATCGCCGAGGCAATATATTTGGCCGCCTCGATTTCGGCCTTTCCTCCCACCTGACTGACGAGGAGAATTGCCTCGGTATTGTCATCTTCCTCAAAAACCTGCAACCATTGGGACAAATTTGAGCCAATAATGCCGTCAGTACCCAAATTTACCGCCATAGATTCACCATACCCCGCCGCTGTTAAAGTTTTCGCCACTTCATCCCCTATGCGATCGCCGCGGGTGATCAGACCGATTGTCCCCGATTGATAAAAACTGGGTTCACAAATACCCAACCAAAGATAATTGGGAATAATCACACCCTGGCTGCCGGGGCCGAGAATTAATGTCCCGGTGGTACTAGCTATCTTTAATAATTCCACCAGATCCAAGGGGGGAACTCCGGGGGTGACGATAATTAATTGGGGAATTGCTGCTGCGATCGCTTCTAAGGCCGCATCTAGGACTTGATTGGGGGGGACTAAAATTAAACTGGTCTTGATTTCTCCGGCTTCAGCAACGGCCTCGGCCACTAGATCAAACACTGGTATCTCTGCGATTATCTCACCACCGTGGCCACTAGCCACCCCCGCTACTAAACAGGTTCCCTGAGTTTTCAATCGTGCCGCATAATATTTGCCTAGGGGTCGATCGATCCCTTGCATAATTATCTGATCTTTATCTGTCCATTTCATATATTAAGTGTTGGGAGTTGTTTCAGTAAACAGTAAACAGTAATCAGTAAACAGTAAACAGTAATCAGTGAGACACTGTTGATGGGAGTTTTTTTCAGTGGTCAGTAAACAGTACACAGGATTTGCTGAAAAAGTTTATTGGTGGGGTTAGGAGTCAGTCCCGATGCCAAAGTTGGCACCGCCAAGCCTGAAAGTAATACCTACTTCCCACTCCCCACTTCCCACTCCCCACTTCCCACTTTCCAGTCAGGAGTCAGTAGCCGGTCGTCGGTCGTCGGTCGTTTCAGGCTTTATTGCCCTCTTTTTTTGTACCAATATATGTACTAAAAGGAGGATGATGTCAGGTTTTTGAAGGTCCCAATCCTATTTTATGGCACTAACATCGGATTTTAACAGGTCAAAAGCCTTATTTATTTTAAAAGGTTTTTACCATTATTCAGCAAGCCCTAATTAGAAATTAGCGAAGCTTAATCCACATTCCCAAATCACCGTAATTCACCGCCATCGTCGCAATAATAGCGGTGCTTTGCTATAGCTAACGCTACTGAGAGGAACTATTTCTTTTCAAGGCAATTGCTAATTGTCTCAGTCGTTCACTAACTTCTAAATTAAATTCTTGAGATTTCAAATTAGCGGGTAATTCTGCTACAAGCTGAGGATTCTCTTTATACCATTCGTTTTGAGCGACACCTGCCCATGTTCCTTCTTTTTCTCGAAAAATATCCACTAATCCTCTTAATTCTTGAATACAGTAGGACTCAAATCCTGCAGCTTCAAAAATACCATGGCGTAGATATTCTTCAAAAGCGTTAATATCATTAGTTACTTCAAAGGTAACAACCTCTCTGGGTGGGGTTAATTGGTCAGCCAAATCGATCCAATTAACCCCAACTGTATCTACTGTCATTCCGATAACGTTTTTGGCAATTTCTGTTACACCTAACACCTGTTGACGAAGATTAGGATCAAAGAGTAAATCAGAACCATACTTAACGTATTTTTTTAAGACTCTAAAAGCAGGTTCATCTCCTTGATAATAGTTATCAATCAGTTCCACATCAGCCCCTAAGGATTTGACAATTTGGCTGCGGGTATCACTGTTAACAGGACCGCGAATTAATGCTTCAGCAACGGGACGAGCAAATCTTAAAAATAACACTGATAAGCTATTTTCTAAGCGAGTTAAAAACTCCTGTTCTGAATAACCAATTAATCGTTCTTTTACTTGAGAACTTCCCCATAATAAAGAGGACATATAATCGACTAATTTTAAGGCTTCATCTTTTAATTCTGCCGCTAATTGTCGAGCAAGGGCATCCAAAAATTTTCTAACATCCCCATACAAGTCATCCCGCCAGGCATAATTAGCTTTTGCCTTGTCGAAGTCTGGAAAAGAATTTGCATCAAAAATAATTTCTTTTTTTCTTAAAGTTTCTTGTCTTAATTTTGCCATTTCAATGGCTAACAGTTGCCCATAGCGTTCTTTAAACTTTTCGATACTACTAGAAGATTCGTTATTAACTTTTTCTAAGGGTTTGTTAATGGCAGATGTTTCATAAAAGTTTTGTAAATCAGCTTTTATCTGTTCCCATTTTCTATGCCACCATTCTGAAAAATCAATTCTTCTTCTCTCTTCTTCAAGGCGTTGTGCTTCTTCAGGATTTTCGGGAAATCTTTGACTGACAAAATGGTGAATGTCCTCTGAGGTGCTGACAATTTTATCAATGGAAGCTTCACAACGTTTCTTGAGAATTGCTACTCGCTCAGTATTAATATAATTAAAGATTTTTTGTTTAATTTCAGGGATTCCTGTAGCTTGAGTTCTTAACATTTTATCATCTATAATTCCAGTCAAAGTTTTTAATTTATCTTGAATATTACTGGCTTTTCCGATTTCTAATTGAGTATGTTCTTCCGCCAGATTATTTAAGATTAAATAAGCTCCTGCTGAACCAGAAACAATGCGATTAACCGGTAAATTAGCGCGTTTTGACCAATCCTGAGAGGCTTCTGTAATATGAGTTTTAAGGGCTTCTGGGCTACCAAGAGAGTCAATATGACTTAAAAAGACAAATAACTTATCAGCAATGGTGACATTCTTATCACCTTGTTCTGTAAATTTAATAATTTCTAATTCGGCTTCTCGAATACTGCGAAAACGCTGAATCACGATGACTGCATCACAGTCTGATAACATTTGTTGGGCTTCATCAACGTGCTTGGCTAACCCAGAATCTGAACCAGGAACATCATAAAAGACGATTCCTTCTGCTTGAGCGAGTTTATTAGTATAAAGTCGGGCTTCTAGGACCGCATGGGCGTATTTTTCATCGGCAACGTATTTTTTTAGTTTTTCTCGGATGTCTTCTAGTCGAGTAAAAGGAATAGATAAATTACCTTCTCGTCTGACTTGTTTTAGGGTGATTTCGTTTTCTCTAATGGTGTTTAAGTCTTCTTTTGCGCCAACGGTTTCTAATTCTTTGAGGAGATGAATAAATTGTTCTTCGCTGCGGGTTTGCACTTCTAATCTTTGTTCAGATTCGCTTTTAACGGAATAAATTTGAGTGGTGGTAAAGGTACATCTTCCCCCTTTGGCAGGAAGTAAATCACATTCTAACCATGCGTTAATAAAGGTACTTTTTCCAGCCTTTTCTAAGCCAACCACAGCGATACGAAATTCTCTTTTTCTCAGTCTTTCGAGTTGACGGTTAGCAGGTATTGCCTCTTGCATGAGGATTTCTGTTAATTGAGAGGGAACTTCAGCTTGGGGAAGTTTGGCTAAGTCAACGGCAAAATGTTGGATATTTAAGACATCACTGAGGCGGGTTTCATAGTAAGATGAGGCGGATTTCCAATCCATTAAATTAACTCCTTAAATACGGTTGAATGATTTGAGAACAGACGCATCTCTCAAGCGACCTAGCTGGATAATTTGACCTTCTTTATTCTTAGGTATATCCCTTTTAATAACATATTTAGTTTCTGCACCAATGATATCTTGTCCATTGGTTATGTCAATCCTAATATAAAATTTAAGTTGACTGTCTGGTGAAATTTCTTGAACAATTGTCTCTATAATTTTTTCATCAGCTTCCTCTTTTCTAATACATAAAAATTCTGGAGCAGATTCAATTAGTTGAATTATTCTCTCTCTATTTATCAGCTTTCCTTCAGTTAAGTCATAAACTGCTGATGCAGGAACAGCTAGACAAATCGCTGTAGGAATTGCACGTCCTTTTTCGGGTGATATATTTTGCTGTTGATCTTGGCTTAAAGACTTCGATTTTACTAATGCAAATCCTGAGAGTAAAATAAAAGCGGCAAATATCAAGAACTCCATTTGTGTTTTTTCCTCCAATTTTGTAAAAATAGACTTTTCCAGCCAAGTCGATAAGCCCCAAATATCGATTTTATCTATTAGAAAACTTTTTCTTACAGGATCAAAAAATTTTTTTACTATATTATCATAAATAATGCTGAAATCGTTTTCTAGGTAGGAATTAGTTTCAATCCCAAAACACTCGCAAACTTTCTTTGCTTTTACTTCATCTTTCTCTAGTAGATTAATGACTTTATAAAGTACCCCCCTTTTCTCAGATTTAATTTGGGAATATATTTTATTAATGTCAAATCGTTCATTGATTAGAGATTGAAAGCGATCATTAGCCATTTTACCTATCATCCTCTTGAAATTTGTCCAGTTGATAAAATTCCTCTTCTAATCTTTTCGCTCTTTCTTGCATAGGTTGCCACACATTTTGCTGTTTTTCATAATCAAAAGTCATCTCCTGTCTAGCCTTTTCTAGTCTATCTCGATACTGATCAAGAATATCATTTTGAGTTTTATCTACACTTTTTTTTAAATCGTCAATTTGTGCTAATAGCCATTCTATTACTTGCTTTAACATCTCAGGTTCAACTTCTTGTAACTGTTTTTTCCAGTCGGCTAAAATTTCTCCTATACTTGGAATTTTTGCATTATCGCTAAAGCGTTTTTCCTTTTTGGGAATTATCCATAACCAATGTTTCCAAGTTCTATATTCTTCAATATATTTTTCTTTTTTAATTTCAAAGTCCGAGTCAAACTTAACAAAATCAAATTTTAGATTATCTTTAACTTTGTTTAACTCTGATTCTGGAAATCTAATCACAATATCAGGAGCGCGTTCATTAGAACCTTTTTCTAAATAAGCAAGATGACAGATGAATAATTCATTTACCGCTTCATACATTCGCTGAATCTCTTGGGTAGCAATTTTATCCAACACTTGCGCTATAATCAGACTAAGATGAATAGACAGTTCGTTAAGTTCGTAATTTTTTTCCTTAAGACTCTCTTTTTCTTCCTGAGTTTTTGCCACCACATTTTGTCCATTTTTGGCGAAATAATGAATATAGCCCAGTTGGATTAATCTTCTCAGATTACCCTCTAGCAAGTTAACATTGACAATATTAGCTTTTTTAAAATTAGGATGATCTAGCGTAACTCTGCCATTTTCTAAAGATTCTGCAACTGCTTCTAAAATATGGTCAACTCCTCTCCCCAGAGCATTTCTCCAATCATAGAGAGGAACTAATTTTTCTTCAATTTCATTATAAGGTTCAGTAAATTGAAGATCGGTAATAGCTTCTGTTAATATAGAAAGGGGATCATCTTCTGTTTGTTGGTTTATATACTCCTTACAGGTTTGATTAATTTTTTCAAAAGGCTTTCGTAAATTAGCATCACTCACTTGCAGAAATTGATCTAAGGAAGATTTAATCCATGAGATTTTTTCTATTTCCTGTTGATAATTTTCTTCCGAACTGTTAAGAATTGCCGTGGTAGTTTGTACTGCCCATTGTGCAATACTATTTCCTGCCGCTACCTTAAATCTTTCTATAGCTTGGGGAATAACTAATTTAGGAAAATGTTCTGCTATATGCTTGCTTAGTTTCTTTTCAAATTCTTCTGCATAGGATTGTTTGAATAACTCTTTGGCAATTTGTTCTTGTTGAGAGATAGTCCATTGTTTAGGATCAAGACTTAAGTTTCCTCGCTTCATGATTTCCTTAATTAAAACTTGAAAGTTATCTCTAGCTTGCTCATAGGGTTTTAATACTTTCTCAAGTCTGGTTTGATCATGCTCTGACCAATTTTCCTCTCTTGTAGGTAATTCCTCTAACAGATCCTGAAGCAATTTCTTATTATCCTGAATTTGTAAAGCTAATAAGGCTGGCCATGTACTCAGTTTTACAATTCTCAAATTTTCAATATCTTTTGTGTATTCTCTTAAATTCTCGATCAGTTTTTCCTTAATATTTTCAGTCGTTTCTTCAACAAACTCACTTTCACTTTCTTGCCAATCATCATCTGATCTGAATATATCAATCCGATTTAAAATAAATAGCATTCGTGCAGGAGAGCCGCCTAAATCTTTAACTTGATCAACAACTTCTGATAAGAGATTATCAACTTTATAAGGATCTGTTTCTGCGCTGTTATATGTTACTAAACATAAAGCTTCACGACATTGTTTGATAATCCCAAGATTTCCCTCATCTCCTACATAAGATAACCCGGGTAAATCTAATAATTTAACTCTAACCCCTTTAGGCAATTTTAAGAAACTTTCATCTTTAACCAGTCTAAAAGGATAATAAATAATAGAGCGAGGGTAAGCTAAATCAGGTTGTTTTTTTCTGGCTTTAATATAAGCCTTCATTAACTGTTTTAAGCGACTATAAATATCTTCATCGCTAATCTTTTCCCATTTCCCGCATTCCCACAACGCCCCTGGCGTTTCTTCAATAATTAAAGTCTTTTCTTCGCTATACTCAATGGTAACTGTTCCTGCACTCATTTCTCGCTGTGCCATCGGTACAATATTAGCACCACAGAGGAAATTCACTAGGGTACTCTTCCCACTGCTCGTCGTGCCAGTCGTCGCTAAAATCAGGGTAGGATGGCGCAATTCATTGATTAACACTTCTAAAGCTTTCTCTAGGTTACTAGAAAGTTCGTGGATCTCACCATGATAGGATTCAGGAAAATGCTGAATAATCTCCGTTTTGAAGTCACCCCAATAACCCGCTAGAAGGTTGGCTTTATTTTCCACTGCTTGGAAAACTTCGTAAGATTTTTGACCCATAATACTCCATCCCTGACAGAATAAGCCGATTCAAGAATAAGCCACAACTTCATTATACTGAGTTTTATCCGATTGATTGGAACCAACGCTTTTCATGAGTTCTGAAATTTTCTGGTTCTCATTAAGCCTAGATTTTGCCGCAACTTATTGAGAATGTAGTCTCTGATACTAAATCTGGTTATTAAAAACTGATTATTTATTTCCCCTTTTGCCTCTTGCCTGTTGCATGAGTGCCTCCCCTCTATAAGTAGCCTATACTCAACGGATTTAGTATGAAACGCTGATAATTGCGTTCAATATTCTTAATAACTACGGCGGATTCAGGATTGGTCTGGTACATTCTCCACTAAGGAATTAGCTGTGCCAGACGAATAAAGCAACCGCCGTAATTTATTACGCTTCCAAGGCCGCTCAGATCAGCAAGAAATTGCTGCTGACCAGGTTGGGGAAGACCGCGTTGGCCGACGCCACATCCGAGGGAAAAGCTGGATTGAAGCGGTTCAGGTTGGCGATCTGCGTGACCGCGAGAACGCCAGTGCCGTCGGGATCAAAGAACAGATCACCGTTGGAGAGGTTATAGATGAAGCGCTGGCTTGCCGTGTTGGCCACCGTCGCCCCAGCCTCCGCCCGCAGCTGGGCTGCGGTAAGGGTGGAGCCGGTCAGGCCTGCGTAGACGTTCTTGTCGAAGACCAGTTGGTCCAGACTGGAGTTGAAGTCCCGCAGTTGATCCACCCCATTGAGACCTGGGGCCTCGTTGAAGGTGAAGCGATCGTTTCCTCCCCCCCCTGTGATGATGTCGTTCCCCTGGCCGCCGATGAGGGTGTCGTTACCCGCCTGTCCCTTCACCTGGTCGTTGCCCAGCCCACCGGAGACCAGGTCGTTGCCATTGCCGCCGTTGAGATCATCGATGCCATCCTCACCGAAGAGGCTGTCGTTGCCCTCTCCGCCATACATATCGTCGTTGCCAGTGCCGCCATAAATCTGATCGTTGCCGGCATCCCCACGCAACATGTCAAAGCCGTTTTCACCGTAGATGGTGTCATGTCCTTTACCGCCATCGGCAAAGTCATTGTCATCGCCGGCCCAGAAGGTGTCCGCGCCTCCATCGCCCCACATGCAGTCATCCCCAGCCAAGCCCTTGAATTGATCGGAGCCGTTGGTGCCGCCAAAGAGCTCACTGGCCTTGCCCTCCCCGTTGGGACTGAACACGCCGCGGGCATCAAGGTAGTTGCCACCATTGCCGACAAGCACCCCATTCACATAGCCAGCCCTGCCCACCAGCCGTTGAGTTCCAGTGACATCTACCACCGTCTGAGTGGCCTGAAGCAATAAAGCTTCAGAAGAATAGGTGTTGAAGCTTTGCAGGGATCGCTCATAATCAGCATCATTCACCGCAAAGATCTTGTGGTAGAGATGCTTCACTCCCGTGGCAGCCATCACCATGTCGGCCACTGTCTTGCCTTTGATTTCCTCCACCAGATCCGTGGCAGCCAGCTTGCTCAGGTAGTAGGCCTCATCACCCCGCTGCAGTTGCTGCATCTGGTAGGCATAGATGAAATCATGGGTCGGGCCAAGCATACCGCCGGGGGTTTTGGCCTCTGCCAATCCCCCCAGCCAGAGGGAGATATTTTGGAAGTTCTGGTTGCCGCTGGGCGTGTTCACCGGTGCTGCGGGATTCAGGGCATCGGAGCTGCTGCCGCTGTAGAGCAGGCCCATGAAAGCGTCATCCCCCATGGCCAAATCCGCCGCAGCGGAGAGGGCGGCGGCGTAGGTGGCTGCCGCGCCTGGAGCCGAACTGGCTTGCAGTTGATTCCAATAGGAGAGATTGGCATTGCCCGAATAGCCACTGAGGATGGCATCGCGGGCGTAGGCCATGATGAACGTCTTCAACGATTCGGGATGAAGCAGATGGGCTCCAAAATCCTTCCAGCTGATATAGGGCCGCAGGTTGGCCTCCAGGGACGCCAGGTTAGCGTCAATGGCATTGTTGGCCTGCACCAACCCAGTGGTGCCATCTGGAGAGGTGCGTACGTCACGAAGGTAGGTTTGAATCTGGCGACGGGCTTCATTGAGGGAGGTGATGCCGGTATCCAGGCCGCGGGCGATGTTGAGGGCGCCCAGATCCAGGGGCAGGCCCACCAGGGCGTTTTGAAGGGTGTTGGTGATGAATTCATCGGTGGCGTTGCCCACCTGCTGGCTCATCCCTGCGGCGATCTGCCCTGCTGTGTGGCGCGTGTAGATCTGGGGGGCGAGAAAGGCCTGCAGCAGCGGGATGTCCATCTGCCCGCCGGGGTTAGCCAGGCCCGTTTGCTGGTTCACCGAGGTGAGGGCCACGGTTTCGGTGAGCTGGGAATGGCCGAAGCGAAAGGCGCTGGAGGCGAATTCCGCCAAGATGCTGGCATTGAAGCCGGCGTTGTTGTTGTTGCCCGCATTGGCACCTGCGAATGCACCCAGGTTGGGGGTAATGCGCCGCGCGTACTCCTGCAACACATGGTGTTGGTAGAAGTTTTCATTGGCCAGCTTGGCCATTTCAAACAGTTCTTCTCCGGAAAGGGCCTGGTTATTACCATTGTTTCCGGCATTCTGGGCTAGATTGGCCTCGATCTGAGACAGGATATTGTTGTGGGTGGTGACAAAGATCTCATGCATTGCCGTGAGACCAATATTTTCATTCAGGCGCCCATCTCCGCCCACAGCGTGTTCATTCAGCCGAGAGGGATCCTTCAGATCACCGTTGGCTTTGAAGGGATCGCTACCAGCAGGCTGGGGAGATCCTTTCCAGTCACGGGCCAGATCGATCAGAAACGCTGAACCGGCCTTGGCCAGCACCTGATTGGACGTGACATCCGCCGTATCAAAGACGTAGCTCTTCTGCCCCGTCACCTTGTTGAGTACCACAAAGGCATAGCGCCCCGCATTAGGCTGGCCCTGGGGGATGATCTCCACCAGGGGCACAGACAGCACATCGCGATCGCGCAAGGTCAGGCCAATGCGCTTGGCATTCTTTTTCAGGTCAAACCAGCGGGCGGTGGAGTTTTGCGGATCTGCGAGCAGCCGGCCCGTCAGTTCACCATTGCCCTTGTATTCCCGCATGAAAATGGCATGGCTCTCCACCGAGCCATAGACCTGGTTGAGATCAAAAAAGGCGGAGGTCTGGTTGAAGCTCTCGCCATTGCGTGGGGTGAGCTTCAGCACGCTCTGGCCGCTGCCGTTGGTGGTGGTGGAGGCAACCACGCCGGTGAAGGCCGCCTTGCTGTTGATGGTGGTCACTATATCGTTGAGGGTGGCACCCGCACTGATCACGATCAGCTGCTCATTGAGTACCAAGGTCCCCCCACTGGTGCCAGTGAAGCTGGTGCCGATGGCGGCGTTCTCATTGTCCACATCCCATTGGCTGGGGCGGCTGTAGCCCGCTAGGCCTAGCTCCGCCACTAGGGCATCGCGGCTGCCCTCGCCGATCTCCACCTGCACGGTGTTGGTGCGGGAGAGAGCCATGAAGTTGGTGGGCGAGCCAGGGGTGTAAAGGCTGTCTCCGGGGAGCAGGGGGATCAGCAGGCTGCCATCCTTGCCCTTGGCGAGAAAATCCATGCCGTGGTCGTTGTATTGGCCAAACAGGGCGAAAAAGCCTGAATTCGGCAGGGGATTTCCGGTATTGGAGCCATTCACCCCATTGCCACCGGTGAGAATGGTTTCATGGCGGGTGTTGTTTTTCTGGCTCACCCGCTTGCCGGCCTGGGTGCCGGCCTGGGTCCACTCCCTGGCGTAGGGATCATCCAACACCTGCAGCGCTGTCCTGCCGCTTTGATTGGAAACCAGATTGCTGATCAGCCTGGGGCTGGCATCAAAGATGTGGGGATTGCTGGGATTGGCAGAGCCGCGAAGGCTGTAATCAATCGTATAGTTTTGGTCGTAGACGACCGCTCCCGTCTGGAAGTTGATCGTGAAACCACCCGTGGCTTGCGTGAAGCTCTGGCTGGTGAGACGGCGAAACAGTGTGCCTGTCGCCCCGGCCATGAATTTCGGATCTGTGGTGGACAAGGGGTAGGGTGCCGAGATGGGGGTGATGCCGCCACCCACCTGGTAACGCAATTGATCCGTGCCATCGACAAAGCGGATGCCGCTGGTGGGTCTGGCGCCCGTCACACCGGGATTGAAGCCAGGCAGAACGGCGAGACGGGGATCGTTGTTCCACTCCTTGTAGATGCGATATTGATAACGGAGAAAAAACAGATCGTCGATTGTGAAAGTATCAATCACCGAATCGAAATTGGGATTTGGCATGATTTGGCAATGTGCAATATTTTTCCTAACTCGTGTGCAACCATATTTTTAGTCTTGATTTACAAGGCTTTCAGAAATCAGCAGAGATAAAGTCTCCTTTGTAACCCTGATTCTGTCGTTTTTAGTTGCACATCGCGTTTTTTTACTCTAAAGACAATAATATGGTTTAAGGGCAGAAACGTTGCATCTCCCAATAAAACTTTACATTTAACCCACCCTGCGCAATCCTTAACATTCCATTGATAATTTTCCCTAATACATTGCTTAGAAACCATTACCAGCAATGATTATAGCTAGAGTGATCGATTTTTCTCAAGGTGAAGAATTGTAATTTGTTTTCTCAGAAAAATCAATTATTGAGAATGGTTCTTAATAGTAGTTTCTACAATGACAGTTTTTGGTAAAAACATCTTGAGGAATGTAAAAATATATAAAAATATATGAAGATGTGCGGAGTGTCGGATTTAAGAACATAACAAACCCAAAACGCCATTTTTTCAATTGAACTGGTCACTGATTCTAGGCTAATTTAATTGCTGCCGTGACTACCTCTTCTAAAGACTCTAACCAATGAAAGTTAACATCAGCTAAACTCTGACTGAGATCGATCGCTTGGTTGTCAGCTAGGACGCGAAAAATTATTTGTGGTAGGGTGGGATTGAGAAAAGAGCGGGGTTCCAAGGTTTGTCTTTCCTGTCGGGTCGCCCGGATCGTTCGTTCGCCGCTGCCCCGGCTGGGTGATAATGGGCTATAACTGCGGTAGTAATGGCTAATAGTCTCGATCGCTTTTTGGCCAAAGTCGGGATAACTGATAATATCAACGATAACCACTTTTAAATTAGGCAATAGTTGGAATTGTTGCAGACCAGCCTCTATTTGCTCGTTTAATTGCTCTAATTCTAGTCTTTCCTCCAGTATAAGCCATGCCGCCAGTTTTGCCCCCTTGCCTGCCAAGGCATCCCAGACAGTGGACATCAAACCCTGGCCATTGCTAATCACGGCTATTCGGCCGGTTTGATCAATTATCGACCAAGGGGATTGTAATTGGGGTGGGGTCAAAGCTAGAAGATCGAGATGTCTAGCTAAAGCGGCATCATTAACACTTATTTTGCCATCTAGGGCCATCACTTCCCCAGCTTCGTTGATACCGAGGGGATTAATCTCGATAATATCGAGATCTTTGCTGACAAAGAGACTATACATTTTTTCGAGAATTTGACTGATAGACTCGATCAAAGACCCTCTTAAACCCATAGATACGGCTAATTGCCGACAGAGATAGGGGGAAAATCTCGCTTCGATGACCACTTTTTGCATGGTTTCCAGTAAACTGTCCACATCCATCCCCCCTTGACTCGCACCCAGTAAAACCGGTCTTTGCAGATGATAATCGAGTAAAATGGCTAAAAATATCTCCTGTTGCGGATTATACCTGGCTTCTGCTAAGATTACCTCTGGATATTCTCCGGCGATCGGTAAATGAAAGATAGCATGGGCAGCAGCGATCGCATCAATGGTATTAGCGACAAATTTCACTCCTCCTGCTTTTCCCCGGCCTCCGGTGCGTACCTGGGACTTCAGCACGATAGGATAGGGAATGTTTAATCTTTTTAGTCCCCCCGGTTCGTGGATTGGTTGGGAAGGTAAAATGGGGATACCGACTTGAGCAAATATTTCCTTGGCTTGGTATTCGAGTAAATCCATAATTAATTAATTGATAAAGTGGCAATTCTCTCTTTGCTCGTTTCAGTAGCTTGGGGACTATTAACTATCATAAGTTTGTGCAGTACCACAATGATAACAATAAGGTAAATTTTTATAAGTTAACTCATGGCAATGATGACATTCTACATATTGATAATAACCGCAATGGGGACAATGAGCATCTTGATTTTTAATCGTTTTAGCGCAGTTAATACATTGTGATTTTTGTACTCGTTTTGCTGCTTGAGACTTGGTATTAAAAACAAACTTTTGCAAAAATTTAATAATAGCAAAACCGCACAAAGGGATTAACAGAATATAAACATATTGAACTAAAAATACTAAACCTCCAAAGATAGCACCGATAATATCAAAAATGAATTGTGTAATAATACCAATTTGCAAAAATTCAAAAGCTTTGAAAATTAAAGGAATGAAGAAAATAACTAATAAATGCCAACTAATTAACGCTATTAAACCATAGCCGCGACTTTGGGCATACTGATTCACTAATAACGCAACAATTATTAATGGTGCTAAAAATAAAACTTGAAAACCTAATTGAATGCTAGGATACCAAAAAGTCGCATTTTTATAACCAGCTTCCACATCATTAAATTTACTTTCATTTCTCATGAAAGCAAGTAAATTTTGACTCGATGGTTTTTGTAGTAGTTCATTTTTTAGCTTAACAATTTCTTCTTTGATTTTTGATATTTTTTTATTATTTTCCTCTAGTTTCTGTTTTGCCTCTTCCGCTTTTACCCGGTTTATCGAATTGTTGGCAGACTGTCCGGCAATTTTCTCTAATAGGGTAGAATCATATTGACTTCTAATAATTCTATTATTATTTTCTAGTATATTAATATTATCTTGTTTTGTTTGTATTTTACTTAATAAAGTTTTATTTTCTTGATTATTTAACTTATTTTTAATATCAGCATATTGCAAACAAATTGGAGAAACTTTACCTAAATGTCCTATTTCTTCATCTTGATAATTATTATTTTTATAATCAACTAAAAAAGTTGTAATTAAATCATAATCTCTATCTGGACTATTATTTTTCTTGTAACTTTGCCATTCGCTGTAACAAGTATATACTTGTTGGGGGCTTAAATGCCACCTACTAATATCATCTAATCCTGTAAAAACATTAACTAAGATGAAAATATCAACAATTATTATTACCAATAAACTTACTTTATTTAATGGTTTATCATTAATCCTTTTTGATCTCCTGAAAAACTGATTCCACAAATTATTAAGTTTAGTAAACATAATCTACTCCTAAGTACAGGACAAAAAGGATGATATTTGGAAACTTCCCGCGCTCTCCCCTATCTAAATGGAGCAAGAGGACTCCCGTTAAATTTCTCCTTAATTAAAAATATACCAGAAATTAACGGGAGATGAATTGCGACCACAGGGTGAGAGCATCTCAAAAGCTATTGACAATTGGCCAATTTTGTGATACGGTTGCTGTTTGGGCATTTCAAGTGATACCACTCAATCAGAATAGTTACGAAATCTTAACATTTGGTCGATTTTTGCTTAACAATTGAGATGACAAATTCTCCTCAAATATGCCTGAATCGTCCTCTGGGCAAGCAACCCACACAAAGTTCATTTTGTCAAGGATTGTTAAGATGCGCTTCCCCTGAGCTTATGGATAAATTTATTGGTTTGAGTATGCTGATTTTTGGGTTTGTAATGATGGCCTTTAATCCAGCAGTTGGAGTGCTAGTGGCTCTTTTTGGGTTGATCGTGACTTGGAATAGCGAGAGAACTGTTTCTGTTCGATCACAGGACAGGGATAGGGTTCCTTGTCCTCATTGTGCTGAGTTAATTCAACCGAAAGCGAAGGTGTGCCGTTTCTGTGGGGCCAGGTTTAGATGACCCCTTGTCCTGAGTTTGGGATCGGTGGCAACCCGATCAGAGGTTTCTTCAGTTTTTTGTCACAATTGTTACATTTTTTCAGAGATTTTAATTCGATCGGGTGATTTTTTTTTGATAGGATTGAACCTATAATTCTCCCATAAATAGTTATTGTTCCCCATTAACCGTGCCAAACTAAGAACTGCGGACAAATCAAGAGTTTTGGCGTTTCAATAGACCAACTAAACTAATAACTGGCAATTAGTAGGAAATCTCAGTTATTTTTTGCTAAAATTCTCCTTTTTCCCGCATTTTCTTGCTTGGAAACAAACTTTTCTCCGCTTTCGTCTCTGTCTTTAATTCGCTCCCACTAGGAAACTCAAGGGTAAGATGCTATATTTTCAAAAGCAGGGTCGTCATCATCCTCTGACCCTATTAACAATGCTTTTAAGTGCTTCTTTCGTTGTGGTCTCCCTTTCCTTGACTCCTGCGATCGCACGTCAATTCGCCCCAATTAACCCGATTAAACCGATTCCTTTGGGGAATGCTCAATTAATTCCTGCCGGCACAGACATCCCTGTAAAATACGAGCAGGGAAAAAAAATTCTTTTAACCAAACAAGAAACTTTTTCTTTATCTCTGACCGTCACCGATAATATCAAAAACTCCCAAGGACAGACAATTATTCCTGATGGTAGTCAGATTATCGGAGAAATTAAACCCGATGGTCAAGGTTCGCGTTTTTTATCCCAAAAAATCTTTTTAAAAAGCCATCAACCCCAAGAAAAATCTATCGATGCTATTTCGGCAGTTTTCACTCGTCTAGAAAGGATAATTAAAGGAGTTAACCCCGATAAAATTATTCAGGGTGCAGTATTAGGAAAATCCGCCGCTTCTGTCCTCGCTTCTTTTACTTCTGACCGACCGGTTAGCGAGGGATTATTACGAGGAGGGGGATTAGAAGTATTAGCCGGTTGGTTATTACGAGGAGAATCGGTGGAATTATTGTCAATTAACCCCAAAGAAGATTTAAAATTAACCCTTCGTTCTGATTTTACCGGTCAGTAACCTTGTAAAAATCTGGTGTGTTAGATTAATAGCTAACACACCAGATATCTGGACTAAGCGGCGTTTTGCCGATACCATTCAATGGTTTTTCGCAAACCTTCTTTAAATTCCATTTGGGCAACAAAACCGAATTTTTCCTGAGCGCGGGTTGTATCTAAACAGCGTCGCGGTTGACCATTGGGTTTATCTATTTCCCAAACAATTTCGCCATCAAAACCCATTAAATCACAGATTAATTCGACTAAATCTTTGATAGAAATTTCATAATTTGTACCAAGATTAACCGGGTCTGATTCATTATAGAATTGGCTGGCCATGACAATGCCTCGTGCTGCATCGGTGGAGTAGAGAAACTCCCGGGTTGGACTACCATCTCCCCAGACAGGAAGTTGTTTGTCTCCCCGTTGTTGTGCCTCATAAACCTTGCGAATTAAAGCAGGAATTACATGGGAACTACCCGGATCAAAATTATCCTCTGGCCCGTATAAATTCACTGGTAAAAGATAAATTCCGTTGAAACCATACTGCAAACGATAGGACTCTAATTGTACCAATAAAGCCTTTTTAGCGATACCGTATGGCGCATTGGTTTCTTCGGGATATCCTGACCATAAATCGTCTTCACGGAAAGGTACTGGAGTAAATTTTGGATAGGCACAAATTGTCCCCACACAGACAAATTTTTGCACTCCTGCTAGATAGGCAGCGTGAATTAATTGGGTTCCCATCATTAAATTATCATAGAATAATTCGGCGGGTTTTTCCCGATTGAGACCGATGCCTCCCACATGAGCAGCCAAATGGATAATTAAATCTTCTTCGTTGGCTAAACGTTGACAGTTTTCCCAAACTCTTAAATCACAATCCTTTGACCGAGGAATTGTAATTTTTTCGGGATTGGCCCCCGCTGCAATTAATTGATTAACTACTTGCCGACCTAAAAATCCGGCCCCCCCAGTGACAACGATTCTTTGTTCGCTTAAATTCAGCATATTTTTACCTCTTTAATCCACAGTTGTCATCGAACGATTGCGAAGATAGGCCAAATCTTTTAATAACTGTTGGCTATCACCACCGTTATTAAGATTAATCCCCAAAGCCGCTAAATCCGCATCTACCATTAATTTTACCAGTCCCTCGAATGTCACCGACGGCTGCCAACCTAATTTCTCTCTGGCTTTTGTGGAATCTCCTATTAATAAATCCACTTCCGCTGGACGCAAATAACGTTGATCAAACTCCACATAATCCTGCCAATTTAAATTAACGTATTGGAAAGAAATATCGAGAAACTCCCGGATAGAATAGGTTTCATTGGTCGCCACCACATAATCATCTGGTTCTTCCTGTTGTAACATTAACCACATCGCCCGCACATAGTCCTTAGCATAACCCCAATCCCTTTTAGAATCGAGATTTCCTA
>NZ_JBLZRT010000072.1:0-10959 GCF_048564745.1 Microcystis sp. | reverse complement strand
TACAATCCGACATATAGTTGATTCTGATAGTTCCCAGCTTGTACCAATGTGAAAATATGTTCTATATTCTCGCCAATATTCTAACGTTACTAAAACTTGTTCTTCTATAGATAGTTTAGGTTTCGGTCTCCTTTTAGATGGTGAATTAGAGTCGGCTTCAACACTTTTTACTGATTCTACCATCTTTCTATATGTTTGTTTATAGACACCGAAACGGCGTTTGAATTGTTCATCTGATAAGTTTTGATAATCCATAATTTTGCTATGTTTATTAGCAAAATTATAGATGATTTCCTGACCTAAGATCACATTTTATTCTTTTTTCCACTTCAATCTAAGAATTGAGAAAAAAGCAAAGCCTTATATCATACCATAAAAAAATTATGCAAGAGGTCTAATAAGGGTGGTGTCTGATAATTTTTAACGCCTACCTACTTATTTAACGATTTGCCTTGAATTTTCGTTTTTTTGCCGGTATTCTCGCCAAGGAGTCGGGACATCTATCTCTACAGACCCAATTTCGCCGCTAAAGCGATCGCTACTGGGAAAATGCGATGTTCTTGCACTTGAATGCGTTCGTGGAGACTGGCCGCGGTATCATCCGGGAGAATGGGAACCACTGCTTGCATTAAAATTGGGCCACTATCTACCTCCGCGCGAGCGATATGCACAGTACATCCGGTCACTTTTACCCCCGCCGCTAACGCTTGTTCCACGGCGCGCACACCTTTAAAACTGGGTAGTAAACTAGGATGGATATTGATCACGCGATCGGGAAAAGCATCTAGTAAAACCGGGGTGACAATTCGCATCCAGCCCGCCATAATTACCCATTTTACGCCGTATTCCTGGAAAGTTTCCACTATTGCCCGATCGAGTTCTTCTCTGGGTTTAAATTGACGATGATCGAGGAAAACCGCAGGGATATTGTAGTGATCGGCTTTTTCTTTTACCTTGGCATCGGGATTATTGTAGATGAGGACAGAAATCCGGGCATTTAGCTGTTTTTTAGCGATCGCTGCCGCTAAAACAGCAAAATTGGAACCACTACCAGAAGCCATCACTCCTAAAGAGAGGGTTTCCTCTAGGGGAATATCGGCCAAACTGAGATCGGGAGAAATTAAACTGGGGGAAAAACTCATAAATTCAGTTATCAGTTATCAGATTTAAGTTATCAGATTTAAGTTTTAAGTTAATTAGTTAGTTATTTTCATCTTGATCCCCATTTACTGATCACTGTTTACTGTAGACCTCTTGCATAAATCCGAAAACAAACGATAGAAACAATAATGGGAGAGACTTTCAGTTAATTATTTATTAGTAGTTGATAATCTTCAAAAATGTTGCTGTACAAGGATCGACTTAAGACTTTTGCAAGAGGTCTTGTTTACTGTTTACTGTTTACTGATCACTGATTACTGATCCTATCCCCGTTGTTTCAAACCCGTTTCAATAGCGGCAATTACTGTTTCTATGACTTTAACGCGGGCGAAATACTTGTCATTTGCCGCCACAATTGTCCAGGGGGCGACGGGGGTGCTAGTACGGGCTACCATGTGATTAACTGCCACATGGTAGAGGGGCTGTTTTTCCCGATTGCGCCAATCTTCATCGGTGAGTTTATGTTGACGATAGGGGTTAGTTTGGCGTTCATTGAAGCGATTTAACTGTTCTTCGGGGCTAATATGTAACCAAAATTTGACTAAAACACAGCCTGAATGGGTTAATTGGGCCTCAAATTCGTTAATTTCTTGATATGCCCGCCGCCAGTCCATATCTTTAGCGAATCCTTCCACTCTCTCCACCAAAACCCGTCCATACCAACTGCGATCGAATATACCGATAGTTTTGGCTGCGGGTAATTTGCGCCAGAAGCGCCAGAGATAATGATAGCGATGTTCTTCCTCCGTCGGGGCAGCAAAGGCAATCACTTGATAACTGCGAGGATCGAGGGTATCGGTTAAGCGTTTGATCGCACCTCCCTTACCGGCGGCATCCCACCCCTCAAACAGGACTAAAACGGGAATATTTGCCTGAAAAATCTCTAATTGCAGTTTTCTTAATTCTACCTGTGCCTGACGCAAGCGGATTTTATAGTCTTCTTTTTCCAATTTGGCACTTAAGTCCACTCTCCCCAGATAATCGGGTTCCGTCGGCAGTAATTGGGCTTGGGGTGGTAGATTGACAGGGGGTTCGATCGGTAATTGGCGCTGATCCAAGGCTTGAGCGATCGTACCGACTAATTGGGAGAGAACTTTTACCCGGGCCCAACGTTGACAGTTGCCCTCCACCAATATCCAAGGGGCAGCCCCCGTGCTAGTGTAGGTAATCATTTCCTCGGCTAAACTGGCATACTCATCATAACGTTTGGCCTGTTGCCAATCTTCTGGACGCACGCGCCAAGATTCTAGCTCATTTTCGGCGTATTCTTTGATGCGTGACTTTAATTCCTTTTGACTGAGGTGAATCCAGAATTTAGCGATCGCAACCCGATCATCAGATAATTGTCGCTCAAAGGTGTTGATATCGCGCATGACTAGGGGAATCTGGGAGGAGGGCAATTTATTTAAGAGTCGATCCTCTAGTAGATGGGTGTACCAACTGTGATAAAAAATGCCGATACTGCCCTTTGCTGGCAGTTTTTGCCAAAATCGCCACAAAAACGGGTAACTTTCCTCTTGGGGGGAAGGGGTTAAAATTGGATGGACGGTAAAACCGCGCGGATCCATATAGTTAACCATTTTTTTGACTAAAGTTCCCTTCCCTGCCGCCGCCCAACCTTCCAAAACCACCACCACGGGTAATTTACATTCCCAACAGGACTTCTGTAGCGATCGCAGTTGTTGCATTAAATCTTTAATTTGTGATTGATAAGTTTCCTTGTCAAGGGAAAGAGATAGATCGAGGGGACTTAACATGATGGTCAAATAAAAGCAAAATTAGGGTATAAAGTTATAGACAAGTCAATTTCAAATAGGTATGATCGCGTGTCTCAAGTTAAACCTACCATTCTCGTTACTGGCGGTGCGGGTTATATTGGTTCCCATGCAGTTCTAGCGCTCAAAAATGCCGGTTATTCCGTCATCGTACTCGATAACTTATCCTACGGTCACGCCGAAATCATTAAGGATATATTAAAAGTTGAGTTAATTGTCGGTGATACTAGGGATCGATCGCTGCTGGATAATTTATTTGCTAGTCGTGATATTGCGGCCGTCATGCACTTTGCCGCTTTTATTGCCGTGGGGGAATCAGTCCAAGAACCGGCTATTTACTATCAAAATAATGTTAGTGGTAGTCTGACTCTTTTGCAAGCGATGATCGCCGCCGATGTGAAGAAATTTGTTTTTTCTTCCACCTGTGCTATTTATGGAATGCCCAAGGAAATTCCGATGACGGAAAATCACCCTCATCATCCCCTCAGTCCCTACGCTGCCAGTAAGGAAATGGTGGAACAAATTCTTAGGGATTTTGATTCGGCCTACGGTTTAAAATCGGTGGCTTTCCGTTATTTTAATGCTTCAGGAGCCGACCCCAGTGGTTTATTAGGGGAAGATCACCAACCGGAAACCCATTTAATTCCCCTGGCTTTATTAACTGCCCTGAAAAAACGGGATTCCCTGTCAATTTTCGGCACGGATTATGATACTCCCGATGGTACTGCTGTGCGTGATTATATCCATGTTAATGATTTGGCACAGGCTCACGTTTTAGGCTTAGAATATCTCTTAAATGGGGGCGAAAGTAATGTGTTTAATTTGGGCAATGGTAACGGTTTTTCTGTGCGCGAAGTGATTGAAACGGCGCGAGCGGTAACTGGTTTAGATATTCCCGTCATCGAAAGTCCCAGAAGGGCAGGTGATGCTCCCATTTTAATCGGCAGTAGTGATAAAGCTAAACAGGTTCTCGGTTGGCATCCCCAATATGCCGATCTCAAGGTAATAGTTGAACACGCCTGGAATTGGCATCAAAAAAGACACGCTTAACGGCGATCAAGTGCTAAACTTTAGTATTATCAGATTGAAAAGTTCTATCAGTCGATAACAGTAAAAAACTGCTAGAGGCTGATAGTTTACCGCTATAAGCTTCTCTAGAATCCTCTCGAATACAATGGTATGAATAACAAAATAATCTTAACATTTATAGGCTTGACTTTTTTAGCAAGTTGTGCTGATAGTAAACAGTTTCAATGTCAAAAAATCTATCGGATTGCCAACGAAGTGGCCCAAGAAACCAAATCCCTAACCAACGGTCAAGGGACAGAAATTGACCAAAAAAGTTGGCTATTAGCCGCCGATAAAATCGAACAGGCTGCGGAAAATATGAAAAAATTAGCAGTGAAGGATCCCGAACTAGAGAAATATAAAATCGCTTTCGCTCAAGTTTATGAAGATTATGCCACTGCCACTCGTGAAATAATTCAAGTTATCGAAACTCGCAATAAAAACGGGGCAAAATTAGCACAGGAAAAGGTAAGAAAAGCGGGACAATTAGAAAAAGAAACTGGCGAAGCTTTTAATACCTATTGTCAAGCACAGTAAAGCAGTTATCAGTTATCAGTTAGAAGGTGTTGGGTTTTTGGGGTATTAGTTAAAATTTCCCCATTTCCCTATCTCCCCATCACCTCACTCCTATACTTTAGGGTTTAATTGCATACAAAGTGCCGACATTTTTACTGCGAGGCATCCTAGAAAAGATTATAAAACCGAAGTCTTGCAGATGTTTTACTAAAGCATCGGGACCCTTTTTATGCCACTCCATCATGACAATTTTAATCTGTCCTAATTGACCGGTTGCCGCTAAAGAATCGAGGATTTCGTATTCGGAACCTTCACAATCAATCTTGGCAACTATATCGATGTCGGGATAGTCAGAGGTAATACCTTTAAACACATCGGTGAAAGGTTTAATAATTAAATCGGCTGTAGCGGTTTGTTTCGATGCAAAAGGTTTTAATTGGTTATCAATACCAGAAATACCAACACTAGCTTTAACACTGTAATCGTATTCGACTTGAATAATTTCATCACGAGCGCCGACTCCATAATCAAAAGCTTTAATCTTCTCCGCTAGATTGGGATTGAGGGCAAAATTTCTTAAGGCTTGGTCGTAGGTAGCCTTAAAAGGTTCGTAACTATAGACAGCTTTTACATTAACTCGATTGGCAAAAAAGAGACTAGCAAAACCCGTATTCATGCCAATATCGATCGCTACACAGGGCTGATCATAGAGGAAGTTATATACACCTAAAAGGAAAATTTCATGGGCGATATCTAAATCCTGTCCCGTCTCGATAATTAACTTAACTCCATCGATTTCGATAATTAATTCCTGTTGCTCATCGATATAAAATTGACAATCAGCCAGAGCTTTTAGTGCGTTAGCTTTGTTAAAAACTTTACTAACCAAAAGAAAATCCTGCTTATTTTTGCTTAAACTGATCCCTAAGGGTTTGTAAAAAAGTTGACCAGATTTAGCATCATATGCCACATAATTAGGATTAATATTATGCTCTGCCAACTGACTAGACCAATATTGATCGGCAATATGGGGATAAGTCTTAAATTGTCGATAGCGTTTATGTGCATCTAACAGTTTTTGATAAAGCATTGCTTGTCTAGCCTCGATTTTTTAGGATGGATGAAGGTAATTTTATGGACAAGTTTGACAAAGTTTGATAGGCTTGTCAAGAAAATCCCTCGTCTCTGAGCATCAGAAGTCAGGAAACCCATCTCAAACAAGGTAACACAGACCATCAGGAGTTAACACGCCTTGAATTACTCTGATTTTATATTTTGGTGGATATTAATCCTTTTTAGCGTTCCTTTCCTAACGGCACGCTACCTGGCGAAGTCCTTCAATCTCTGGCGAGGTGTTTTTGATGGGGTCGGATTAGCGGCACTGTCCCTGATCCTGTTTTACTACGCCAGCCGCACCAGTTTCCTCGTTTTCATCGTCTCCCTAGCCTTTAACTACATTATGGTCTGGCTAGTGCTGAAAATGAGCGGCTGGAAAGCGAATCTCCTGGCCACTATCGTTATCGTCATTGATATTCTCGTCCTCGCCTACTTCAAGTATTTCGGCTTTTTCGTCCAGGAAATCATCGGATTGTTCGTTTCTCTCCCCCCTAACTGGAAGGAACTTTCCCCAATTCCCGTGCCTAGCCAAATACCGCCGGGGGTATCCTTCTATACCTTCCAGATGGTGGCTTTCGTGGTGGACTCCCTGCGGGAAAAGAAAAAGAAACCCCTAGCCGTCCTCGATTATGTCAATTTTATCTCCTTTTTCCCCCAAATTGTCGCAGGTCCGATCGAGCGTCGCCGGGATTTATTGCCACAAATGGAGGGATTTCGCCTCAAATTTACAGGAGAAAACTTCGAGAAGGGTTTGCGTTGGCTTTCCCTCGGTTTATTTATGAAATTTGTCCTCGCCGATAACATTGCGCCCTACATCGAATTAGATAAGATGATCGACAATGCTTGGTATATCTGGTTTGAGGCCTTTTTATTCACCCTGAGAATCTATTTTGACTTCGGTGGTTATAGCTTTATTGCTGTCGGTTTAGCCTATTTTGTCGGGGTGAGATTAGAATTAAACTTTCTAGCCCCCTACACATCCCAAAGTATTAACGAATTTTGGCGACGTTGGCATATTACCCTTAGCACTTGGTTTCGGGATTATGTGTTTTTACCCCTGATGGGTTCCAATAAAAACTGGGCTCCTTTTTACCTATTCATTACCTTTACTCTCTCTGGTTTCTGGCACGGTGCGGCTTGGAATTTTATCTTTTGGGGTGCTTACCACGGGGCATTATTATTACTACTGCGTTATCTGGGCCGACCTTTCTATGCTTTTGTCGGGAAATACGTTTCTCAGCCGCAAATTGTCTCCTGGGCTTTAACGCAATTGGCGGTCATTTTTGGTTGTCTCTTTTTCATGGAGATTAACACCAGAAGACTAATCGGCAAAATGCTAGTTATTGCCAATCCTTTCAATTATTCCTTAGCTAATATCGGAGAGATTTTTAGTTCCTATAGTCTCAATCAAGGAGCAGTTTTAAGCGTCGCTTTAGTTCTTGGTATCATTGTTTTAATCCTCGAACATCTGGCTATCTCTCAGAAAAAGTTTGAATATGAACTATTGTTATCGCCTTGGCTGTCTAAAATATTGCTAGGTTTAACTATTCTCCTAGCTTCCACTAATACCGGTGACTTTATTTACTTTGAATTCTGATGAATACTAAATCTTTTAACATTTTCCCCTGGTTAGCCTCTCTGGGAGTCGCTTGGTCCCTCGGCTTTGTTTATAATGTCATCTACGGCGGCGAATTAAGCTGGTTGCGGATGATGTACGAGGAAAAATCAGCGATCGCAGCTAGTACCGAAGGACCGCGGCGTTTAATCGTCACGGCGGGATCGGGGGCGCATTATAGCATAAATTCGGAATTAATGGCCAAAGAATTGGGAATGCCCGTGGTTAACCTCGGTTTACAGGGGGATATCGGGTTAAATGTCATTGCCGCTATGATTCTCGAAAAAGCGCGCCAAGGAGACGTAATTCTGCTGATTCCTGAATATCTCATGCTCATGGATGAGGACGGTTTTAATCGCGGTGAAGGACTTTGGGGGTCCGCACCTTTTAGCGTCGCTATTGGTAAACCCGGGTTAGGTGGGATACCTTTAAAAACCATGATCGAGGATACTTGGTTATTAGGTATTCCGGGGATGCGTGCAGTCACTAAATCCACGGTTGATTTATTCACTAAAGGCAGAATGACGGGTTATCTTTCCGATCCGATTACTGACAGAGGCGATCCGACTATAGTTAAGGAAAAAACAGGGAAATGGAAATGGTGGCAAATGACCTTTGATACTCCTGCCTCTGCTCACTCGATTAAAGCTATTGAAAAACTCAAGAAAGATTTAGAAGCAAAAGGGGCGACTTTAGTGGTTTCTTTGCCCTGGGTTTATGCCAAAAATGATGGTAAAACCTTTGCTAATATTCGCAAATCTGCCGAAGAATTAAGTCGGGTTGTGCCAACAATTTATGACCCAAAAGACTTGAATATTAAGACCGATTCTACTATTTTTGCTGACACTCACTATCATCTTTTGCCCCCGGCGCAAATTATTCGTTCAGAACAATTAGTTTCGGAACTGAAACCTCTCTTAAACACAACTGAGAATAAAAATCCATGAATAGACCTATAACTAAGATTTGCATTCTGGGGGGGGGGTTTGGAGGGTTATACACGGCACTCGATTTGAGTGGATTAACAGCAGTAAAATCAGGTCAATGGCAAATAACTTTAGTCGAACCGAAAGACCATTTTCTCTTTACTCCCCTTCTCTATGAACTAATTACAGGAGAATTGCAACGCTGGGAAATTGCCCCCTCCTACCGTCAATTATTAACAGGAACTCAGGTTAATTTAAAAACTCAAAAAGCTATTAATATTGACTTAAACAATCATCAAGTATATTTAGAAAATGAGGAGGTTATAGATTATGATTACCTCGTTTTAGCGGTGGGAGTGCGGAATCGTTGGCCAGCTATACCGGGGTTAGCTGATTATGGGCTAACTTTTCGGAGTTTAGAGGATGTGGAAAAATTACAAACGGCAATTCATGACTTAGAAACTCAAGGAAAATCATCAATTAATTTAGCAATTATTGGCGGTGGTCCCAATGGGGTAGAATTAGCCTGTAAGGTAGCTGATGGTTTAGGAAAAAAAGGCAAAGTTCATCTAGTGGAAAGGAACGAGGAAATACTGCAAAACTTCCCTAAATCGGTGCGTGTTGCTTCCTATCGTTCCCTTTTAGCCAAGAATGTTAGTCTCTATTTAAACACGGGATTAAAGGAAGTTGCAGCTAATTCCATAACCGTATTTAAAGATCATACAAATGAGGTTATCCCCATTGATTTATTATTGTGGACAGCAGGAACCCAAGCACAAGATTGGATCAATAATTTAAATTGTCAGAAAACAACGCAAGGCAAATTATTAACCCGTTCCAGTTTACAATTAATCGACTATCCCGAAGTTTTTGCCCTTGGGGATATCGCCGAAATTTATCCGAGTAAACAAGTAGTTCCCGCCACGGCACAGGCAGCCTATCAAGCAGCCAGTGTAGTAGCCAAAAATATCTCGGCAGTGATTAGAAAAAAATCGCTCAAACCCTATTATTATCTCCATTTAGGTGATATGTTAACCCTGGGTAAACAATCAGCCCTTGTCTCCAGTTTTGGCATTAATATTACTGGTAGATTAGCCGATATAATGCGTCGATTTGTCTATATACTGCGTTTACCCAGCAAACGCCATCAATTGAAAGTGTTTCAACATTGGGCAAAAAAAATTCTTCTCCGACTCCGTTATTCACAGGTGTTATCTAATACTAAATCCGTTGAGTATAGGCTACATATCAGGAGAGGAAAAAGGCAAAAGGGAGAATAAATAATCAGTTTTTATAGCGTTTCCTGTTCACAAGAGGTACATTATCGATGTTAAAAAGCTTAATCAGCAAAGGTTTAAATGTGCCACACAGGTGTGAGAACCGCCATAGAACGAAGCAATAAAAACTAATTAGAGGAGCTGAAGTAGTTGCAAAGACTCAATATCTCTACGGTCTAACGTTCTGGTTGAGCGGCAGCAGATCGACCATAGCGATCAACGAAAAGCCTCTCAACTGTCCGCTCCAACCGGGTTGTTAGCCCTTACACAATTGGCTACAATAGCCCTAGACAAGCTACGAGAGAAAAGTATGCCTGAATTAAAAATTAGCATTAGTGAGGCTGCTCACAAAACGCTGTTAGCACTCGTTGACTCCTCTGGGGATACGCTCCCAACAGTATTAGACAAAGCCATCGAAAATTATCGCAGATATGTTTTTCTAGTTCAAGCGAATGAAGCCTTCGCCGCCTTAAGGAAGAATGAGACTTTATGGCAAGAGGAAATTTCTGAAAGGCAGACATGGGAGCAAACTCTCGCTGATGGAGTAGAAGGGTAGTGGCAGAAATTACCAGAGGAGAAATATGGCTAGCAGATCTTAATCCAGTAAGGGGGCATGAACAGGCTGGTAAGCGTCCATGTTTAGTGATTTCAGCAGACCTGTTTAATCAGGGTGCATCTGGCTTAGTTGTTGTTTTGCCAGTAACTTCTAAAGACAAAGGAATCCCTTTTCACATAAAAGTGGAACCCCCAGAGGGAGGAGTGAAAATGCCAAGTTTTATCAAGTGCGAGGACGTAAGATCAATCTCAGTAGAACGACTTGAGAAGCGATGGGGAACTGTATCCTCAGAAACCCTGGCATTGGTTGAAGACAGACTGAGAATCTTAATGGGACTGTAATGAAGATAGTTTCACCAATTTGCGCTCCAAGCCCAGGTTTTAGTTTGCATTCTTCCACTGTTCCAATGCCACCTTCGTGTGACTGTACCATTCTGAATTTGATTACGATTAGGCTTGCCCTCGTAACGCGCCGATAGACCAACCAGTGCCTTCGGCATCGCAACTAAACTCACAGCTTCAATCAATGGGCATGGTGCGTTCCCAAAAATCGATCGGTGGAGCAGTAGGATCCAGATTAGGGAACGCACCCTACAAGATCGGCGATCGCACCACCTAATTTTCAGGGAAAAAGTACCTGAATTTTCACCCCGATCATTCCAATGGCTGGCACTTTTTGAGGGTAAAAAAGTCTAAAAGTCTTATACAACAAGGTTTTTAGATTTATTCAGCAAACCCTAGTTAGACAGCGCAATTAAGTTCATTTATTAAGCTCGCCAAACTTAGCTTTTTTAAGCTTCTCATATTTTTTTTGCAACTCTCGAAAGTTATTTTCAACTAACGGGAAAATTTTTTCGGGAAACGGCTCATTTAGATCAATTGGATTAAATCTCTGAAGTTCTTTTATAGAACGAATTGTTTTATAAACCTCAACGTGCTTGATATACTTC
>NZ_JBLZRT010000071.1:0-4749 GCF_048564745.1 Microcystis sp. | reverse complement strand
TTGCTTTTAAATGTAGTTCTCAAAAGTCTTTTATATCCCCACGAATTAACTTTAGATTTAGCTCAAGCAAGTTTACCCTATCTAGAGGAATTAGCTGATAGTTTGATCCCGCAAGCTTTTCAGATAGCATCACGAGTCACCAACGAACAACAAAGTCCCGCTTTTGGAGTAGAAATTATTAAACTTTGTCTGCAATTAAGACCAAATGATCTGAGTCTTTTAGAACAGTTAGTTAACCTCTATATTTTAGCCGAAGACTTTGATAATTCTTTGATAACTGCCTATCAATTGCGAGAAGTTTGTCTAACCCCAACCCTAAAGTTATACAGTAATTATCTAATTTTATTAATACTTTTGCGCTGGGGAGTTTGGCAAGAAATTGATAGTATTTATCAAGAAAATCATAATTTATTACACTAATTAACCCGTCAGAAAAATATCACTTTAGAACCGATTATTAAAACTAGCTTTCTCAATATTTGTAGTCCCCTACCCTACCTAGGCGATCGAGCTTTAGCCAATCGACAATTAACTAATCGCGTCGTTGAGGAATGTTAGTGAAGATTCCCAATGTTTAGGTTAAAATAGAGGGGCAAAAGTTGCAACTGGTTCAAGCCAATGATAGTAGGATCACCCCTCTACAGCAAAGAAGAATTTGCCCGACGTAGCAATGAGATTTATTAGACTCAGATGCGCTCTCAAGTCGAGGAGGGCAATTATGGCAAAATACCAGTAAATCCTTTTTCCTTTTTCCCTTGAAACTTACTCTCGAATTATATGAGCTAACTGCTAAGGGTGATAATTTTCTGAAAATCCCTTTGAATAATAGCAAAATTTTTATCAGTTAAAAGTGGCACATGAATGAATAAGGCTCTCGGATGATATTTTAAGACTTGAAAATATAATTCTTCGCAGACAAACTGACCGGCATTATCGCTGATATAACTATAGTTAAGGTTTTTAATTAAATCTGGCAAGGGAACTGGTGTCAATAACTTTTTTGTACTACTCCTAGCCTGAGATTCTAAACTTAAACGATAACGACTTTCTGCCATACCACAACAAATAACTAAATCAGTTTTTTTGTCTTGAATAGCTTTGATAACTCGTTCACTGGCTCGATGGGTATTAACGGGAAGTTGACGCAAAAATAAAATATTTTTTGCATAATTATCTTGAATAGATACTAACAAATCATCGGAGGAATTACTCCGGTGATGGCATAACCAAGGCGCAAAAGAAGTTAAGAGAATTGTCAAGTTATCTCCTGATGGTTAATTGGGATAATAGACCTCTTGCATAAATCCGAAAACAAACGATAGAAATAATAATGGGAGGGACTTTCAGTTAATTATTTATTAGTAGTTGATAATCTTCAAAAATGTTGCTGTACAAGGATCGACTTAAGACTTTTGCAAGAGGTCTAATCAACAAAAAAGCGATCGAAGGGACAAAAATTGCTACACTAACTGACGTGACCTCAATTAAAGACGAGATTGATAGCCTATGCAACGCCGTAAATTTTTGCTTATTAGTGGCAGTTTAGGCGGTTTTAGCTTGGTAGCTTGCGCTGATCAAATTTTACAGCCCGTTACTTCCAAAAATCCCCCTGAGTCTCCTGTTAAGCAAGCACAAAAGGCGAAAAAAGTCAAGATAATCGTGATTAGTGACCTTAATAGTCAATACGGTTCCACTACTTACGATCCCGAAATCGATCGAGCTATCCCTTTAATTATCAATCATAAACCCGATCTGGTTCTCTGTGGTGGCGACATGGTGGCAGGACAAAAAAGCAGCTTGACAGAGGCAGCAATTAACGCCATGTGGTCAGCCTTCGATCGCCATATCGCCGCGCCCCTGCGAGCTGCTAAAATACCTTTTGGTTTTACCATCGGTAATCATGACGCTTCTGGAGCTTTATCCGCAGGAAAATTTATCTATGCTCAAGAGAGAAAATTAGCCCAGGATTATTGGCAAAACCCCCAACATGAGACAAGTTTAAATTTTATCGATAAAACTGGCTTTCCTTTTTATTATACTTTCACTCAAAATGGTATATTCTATCTAGTTTGGGATGCCTCCACTCATTTAATCTCTCGGGAACAACTAAATTGGGCAGCAAAAAACTTGAGTAGTAGCGACGCTAAAAATGCTAAAATGCGGCTAGTAATCGGTCATTTACCCCTCTACGGTATTGCCGTAGGCAGAAATCGACCAGGGGATTATTTAGCCGATGCCGAGCAATTAAGAGCGTTTTTAGAGGGTCATCAGGTGCATACTTATATTAGTGGCCACGCTCACGCTTACTATCCGGGTAAACGGGGGCAATTACAATTATTACACGCGGGAGCTTTAGGCAGTGGACCGCGACGATTATTGAACAGTGAACAAGCGCCTAGAAAAACCCTAACAATTGTCGATATTAATCCCCATCAACAGGAAACAGTTTACACCACCTACGACATGAAAACCCAAGAAGCGATCAATATTACCAGTTTACCTCCTCTGATTATGGCTCCCAATGGGCAGGTTTTACGTCGAGATATTCCATCGGTTAACTAGAAAGGAATTCCCATCATGGCCACTGTCATCAGCACCGTTAATATGAAAGGAGGAGTAGGAAAAACTACCCTTACCGTCAACCTTGCCACCTGTTTAGCTAAATTTCAGCAAAAACGAGTCCTTGTCCTCGATTTAGACGCTCAAATCAGTGCGACTCTTAGTTTAATGTCCCCCCACGAATTTGCTCAACTGCGTCGCAAAAAACGCACTTTAAGCTATTTATTAGAAGCAATTATCAAACCCAATCCCTACAATAAATTAACTATTGATGATATTATTGTCCCTTCAGTCTGTGAAATTCAAGGCTTAGATCTACTGCCGGGAGACATCGAGCTTTATGATGAATATATCGTCTCAGAAACCCTGCACCATCAAGCAATTCTAGAGGAAGATTTAGGCTTTGATCATGCTTGGAATAACCTGGAAAGAATCTTAATTCAAAAAATCATTGATCCCATTCAAGACCGTTACGATTATATTATCATGGACTGCGCTCCGGGCTATAATCTTTTAACTCGTAGTGGTCTCTGTAGCAGTCATTTTTATTTACTACCTGCCCGTCCCGAACCTTTATCAATTGTCGGCATTCAGCTATTAGAAAGAAGAATAGTTAAACTGAAAGCTAGTCATCAAGAAACTGACCCGATTAACCCCGGTTTACTCGGTATAGTTTTTATTCTTTCCGGTGGTGGTTTACTCAGTCGCTACTATAATCAAGTCATGCGCCGGGTACAACAGGATTTTCAAGCCCATCAAATTTTTGCTAATGCGATTCCTATGGATGTTAATGTAGCTAAAGCTGTGGATATGTTCGTGCCTGCGGTAGCAGCCATGCCCTCTTCTAGTGGTTCTAAAGCTTTTATGAAACTCACAGAAGAATTCTTGATGAAAACCAAAAAATAGGAGATAATTACTATGGTCATTGAGTGGTTAGAATTTCAAGTTAAACCCGAAGCGCGAGAAAAATTTATCCAAAAAGATCAAGAAATTTGGACAAAGTTTTTAGCAAAACAAGCGGGTTTTTTAGGTAAAGAACTTTGGATTAATCCCGCCATCGAGGAAGAATTAATTATCGTTGTCCATTGGCAAACAGAAGAACAGTGGAAAGCTATCTCCAAAAATTTACTTGATGACACCGAATCCAAATTTTCCCTCGCCATGGGAAAAGATAATTATCGACTGCTCAAAGTCAAGGAATTTCAAGTCAGAAAATTTCGAGAAAATTTTCAGAACAATTTAGAATCTATGCAGCCCAGATAAAAAATCAATTCATCTTTTTGTCCCCTGTCAACCTAGCCAAACTTGTCCTGAGGGGCTAAAGTGTGCTATAAGCAGTCAGACCCTTTCAGGGTCTTTATTCTTCCCGATTAGGCAAATTACTGATGACTGAAGCTAAACGCGCCCTAATTACCGGCATCACCGGTCAAGATGGTTCCTATCTGAGCGAATTATTATTAGAAAAAGGTTACGAAGTCCACGGTATCATCCGTCGTACTTCAACTTTTAACACCGATCGCATTGATCATATCTACACTGACCCCCACCAGCCCGATACTAAATTATTTCTTCATTATGGCGACCTCACCGACGGGACGACCCTGCGGCGTATTCTCGAACAAGTGCAACCGGTAGAAGTGTATAATTTAGGGGCCCAATCCCATGTGCGAGTTAGTTTTGATGCTCCAGAATACACCGTTGATGCTGTGGGGGTGGGAGTTTTAAGATTACTAGAAGCAATTCGGGATTACCAAAAAAGAACCGGCATCGAAGTGCGTTTCTATCAAGCAGGTTCCTCGGAAATGTTCGGGAAAGTCATGGAAGTTCCCCAAAAAGAAACCACGCCATTTTATCCGCGCAGTCCCTACGCTTGTGCGAAAGTTTACGGTCACTGGCAAACAATCAACTATCGGGAATCCTACGACTTATTTGCCTGTAACGGCATTTTATTTAACCATGAATCCCCCCGGCGTGGAGAAACTTTTGTCACGCGCAAAATTACCCGCGCCTTGGCCCGAATTATTGCCGGACAACAGAAAAAACTCTATTTAGGAAATCTCGATTCTAAAAGGGATTGGGGTTATGCTAAGGACTATGTGCGGGCGATGTGGTTAATGTTACAACAGGAAGAACCAGATGATTATGTGGTGGCGACCAATGAAACCTATTCTATCCGGGAGTTTCTCGATA
>NZ_JBLZRT010000070.1:0-4345 GCF_048564745.1 Microcystis sp. | reverse complement strand
AGGGACGACTTTGACTAATCAGAATATATTCTTGAAATTCCGGCAGCGAACGATAATAGAGAAATTTATCGCCCTGGTCATAATTTTGAGTTGATTTTGAGAGGACTTCTACTATTAATTTGGGATTGGTAATAGTTGTCTGGCCAGTTTCATAATAAATCGGTTCTCCCTCAATTAGCATCACATCGGGATAGGTTGCTTGACGATATTGTGCTATCCATAATTTAACGTCACCGATAAAAATATTATATTTCTGTCCTTTGAGGGCAAATTTTAAATAAGCGGCAAAATTGAGAGCAATTTTATTATGATCAGTAGTGCCTCCTGTCATCGGTACGATTTCCCCGTCTTGATACTCATTTTTATAGGCCGCCGTTTCCTCTAGTTGTAAATATTCGGCAAAGCTATAGATATTTTTATCTGTTGCTATGGTCATAATTTATTGATTGAGTCCCCCAATTGATTATAGCAATTATTGTACTGGTGAGATACAAAAAAGTTACCATAAATTAGCTAGGTTTAGCCGAGGAAAAGATAACAGCTATTTTAATAGGACTCTTAAAATTTTTTAGCCGGCAACTAAACAGGAATTTGATCTCTCCCAAATGTGGGACAATTGACAAAGAACTAAGAATTGTAGAATCCCTCCATCATGACCTCGGAACTATCGAAGCAATACGATCCCAAGATCACAGAAACGAAATGGCAGCAATATTGGGAAAATCAAGAAATATTTACAGCAAACCCCGAAAAAGGCGGCGAAACCTACTGCATAGTCATCCCCCCTCCCAATGTTACCGGTAGTCTCCACATGGGTCACGCCTTCGAGAGTGCCTTAATTGATACACTTGTTCGCTACAAGCGCATGACCGGCAAAAATACCCTCTGGCTGCCCGGCACAGATCACGCTAGTATTGCAGTACAAGCCATACTCGATCGCCAATTAAAAGCCGAAAAAACCGACCGTTACCAACTAGGAAGGGAAAAATTCCTCGAACGCGCTTGGCAATGGAAAGAGGAGTCCGGTAGTACCATTGTTAATCAACTGCGACGCTTGGGGGTATCCGTCGATTGGACGCGGGAACGTTTCACCATGGATGAGGGACTTTCCCATGCTGTCCGTACTGCTTTTATCAAACTCTATGAGGACGGATTAATCTATCGCGGTCAATACTTAGTTAACTGGTGTCCGGAATCCCGGTCGGCGGTTTCCGATTTAGAGGTGGAAAACAAGGATATTGAGGGAAATCTCTGGTATTTTCGCTATCCTCTCAGCGATGGTAGCGGTTATCTTCAAGTAGCCACCACAAGGCCCGAAACCATGCTCGGTGATACTGGTGTAGCTGTCAACCCGCAAGACCCCCGTTATCGCCATTTAATCGGCAAAACCGTCACTTTACCGATAATGGGGCGAGAAATCCTGATTATTGCCGATGAATTGGTGGATCCCGAATTCGGTACCGGTTGCGTCAAAGTTACGCCGGCCCACGATCCCAAGGATTTTGAGATGGGTAAACGCCATAATTTAGCCTTTATTAATATCATGAATTTAGACGGCAGTTTAAACGAAAATGCCGGAATATTCGCAGGTCAAGATCGTTTTGTTGCCCGCAAAAATGTGGTTAAAAAACTCGATGAAGATGGCTTTTTAGTCAAGATTGAAGCCTATCGCCATAGCGTCCCCTATAGCGATCGAGGTAAAGTTCCCGTGGAACCCCTTTTATCTACCCAATGGTTCGTTAAAATTGAACCTTTAGCCACAAAAGCTTTAGCCTGTTTAGATCAGGAAAACTCGCCCCGTTTTGTGCCAGAAAGATGGACAAAAGTTTATCGTGATTGGTTAGTTAAACTAAAAGATTGGTGTATTTCTCGACAACTGTGGTGGGGTCATCAAATTCCCGCTTGGTATATTATCAGTGAAACTAACAACGAAATTACTAACCATACTCCCTTCGTCGTTGCCCCAGATGAAACCTCCGCTTTAGCCAAGGCTAAACAGGAGTATGGAGAGGATATAATTCTTCAACAAGACCCCGATGTTTTAGATACTTGGTTTTCCTCGGGATTGTGGCCATTTTCGACTATGGGATGGCCAGAAAAAACCCTTGATCTAGACACCTATTATCCCACCACAACCCTCGTCACCGGTTTTGATATTATCTTTTTCTGGGTGGCAAGAATGACGATGATGGCGGGTTATTTTACGGGGCAAATGCCTTTTAAAGATGTCTATATTCACGGTTTAGTTAGGGATGAAAACGGCAAAAAGATGTCTAAATCTGCCAATAACGGCATCGATCCCCTAATTTTAATTGATAAATATGGAACCGATGCTTTACGATATACCTTAATCCGAGAAGTGGCAGGAGCAGGACAGGATATCAGTCTGCAATATAACCGTAAAACCGATGAATCGGAATCCGTAGAAGCAGCCCGAAATTTTGCCAATAAAATTTGGAATGCTTCCCGTTTTGTCATGATGAATCTGGAGGGAAAAACCCCAGAAGAATTGGGAGAACCAGTTTTAGAAAATTTAGAATTAGCTGATCGCTGGATTTTATCTCGTTATCATCAAACAGTGCAAAAAACTAGAGATTATCTAGAAAATTATGGCATGGGAGAAGCGGCTAAAGGTCTATACGAATTTATCTGGGGCGATTTCTGTGATTGGTATATCGAGTTAGTGAAAACTCGTTTATGGAAGGATAAAGAATCGGTTTCCTGTGCCACAGCCCGGCAAACTTTGGCTTTTATTTTGGCAGGGACATTAAAACTATTACATCCTTTTATGCCCCATATTACCGAAGAAATTTGGCATCATTTAACCCAAGAAAATCAGCAGGTTTTAGCTTTAGAAACCTATCCAATAGCTGATAGTTCCCTGATCGATCTAGATTTAGAAAATACTTTTGAGTTATTAATAGAAAGTATTCGGGTGTTGCGTAATTTGCGGGCCGAAGCGGGGATTAAACCGGGGGCAACGATCACGGCAATTTTACAGACAGAAAACAGCCAAGAATTAGCTATTTTGCAACGCGGACAAGTGTACTTAAAAGACTTGGCCAAGATCGAAAACTTAATTTTGACGGACAAAATAACCGAGGAAGTCAATCAAGCGATCGCCGGCGTTGTCGCTACGGTAGAAATCCTCATCCCCCTGTCCGGATTGGTTGATATATCGGTATTGGCTGGGAAATTAGCGAAAAATTTAGCTAAGGTAGAAGGGGAAATCAAGAGTTTAAGCGATCGCCTGAATAAACCTAGCTTTGTCGAAAAAGCTCCAGAAGCTTTAATCCAAAAAACGAAGCAAGCTTTAGCGGAGGCAGAAAAACAAGCCCAAATTCTCGAAGAACGCTTAAAACGTCTGCGATAGGGGTTTTGTACTAAATAAGTCCAGTAGGCTAGAGCAAAGCTAATGCGATCAAGATTATCCCTTAATTCATTGACTTAGTTGCTCAAGTAGTTGAAGTTAAAGGAGAGGGGCTAACATAGCGATGACTTTGGGGAACTTAAGCATCTCATAAACTTGCTCCTCCTAACCCCCTATCTAACTTGTACTCCTTGTCCAGCAAGTCTTTCAGAAGTTTTTTGCACCACTAAGTGAATTAAGTTAGTAATTTCAAATTCCTTCTCAATAACAACAAGGAAAAAGCTAACCTTGACTCGCTGCATCTACGACCAAAACCTTATTTTTTTCTGTTACATTTCTAAATAAACAATCAAAATATTGTTTATTTCTTTTTGTTGCAATTGAGTATTTATACTAAACTTTTGCCCCTAGTATTTCTATAATAGTGTCAGAACAGCTATAGCGTTTTCAAATGAGACATGAAAAATCATCGTAATTGTGGAGATTAGGAAAAGTAAATAGTTTAGGCTTTTCCGAACTTGTCGTGTAAAATCAAAGAAAAAACAGACAACTATAGCTGACCAATAAAAACAATAATTTATCTTTAAAAGCTCACTATGCTTGCAATACAGCAATTTATTGGTTAAAATATAGACAGCCAAGATCAGCAATTTTAGACACAAGCTATACTTATGCCATCAAATCCACAATTAAAGTTAATGACCGAGCTACTTCACCTAGAAGGAGTTGTCGTTACCAATTATCAAATTATTACCGATATAGGAATTGTTTTACATTTAGAAAATATTTCAAGAGAAACCCAGTGCATTTATTGTGGAAGTAAAACGGAAAAACTTCATCAAAACAATGAATTAACAATCCGAGATTTACCCTTTGGAGAACAGGCATTATATCTGAGAATCAATCGTCGTCAGATGAGATGCGAGAAATGTGGGAAAAAATTCACAGAAGAACTAAATTATTTGCCGAAGAAAA
>NZ_JBLZRT010000069.1:0-26456 GCF_048564745.1 Microcystis sp. | reverse complement strand
AGGCTCTCGCCCTACTTAGGGTGATCAGCAAACCTGATCGATCGGAGGGCGCAAGCTTTGCGCCCCTACAGTAACGGATTTTGTCCACAATGTAGGGGCGAACTGCGTTCGCCCAAAAGGTACATTATCAAAGCGCAAGTCCCTTATCAGATTTGAGTTCTAAGTGAGTAGTTTTAAATAGCACTTTCCTGATGTCTTTTCACTGTTTACTGGACGGCTACGCCGTGCCTTTGGCAACACTGAAAAGGACGCAATACTAGGTGATTTAGCTCCTCTGTTTACTAAAGTTCAGGGTATCTGCAATATATCTTAACAAAATCGGAGTAAATACTGGGAGTGGAAGGAAACACTCCAGACACAGAGGACACAAAGATTGATCGCTTCTATAGTAAGTTAAAGAGGGCCTGGAAACTGGCGCACACATACAGTTAAGAGTTTGTCAAGTGTTTCTTAACTATATCTAACATTATCCCTGTTCAAAATGTAATCACACTGCGGATAGAATCCCCTTGGCGCATCAGGTCAAAGGCCTCGTTAATTCTTGGCAGAGGTAGAACATGGGTGATTAAATCATCAATGTTAATCTTGCCGTCCATGTACCAATCGACTATTTTTGGTACAGCTGTACGACCTCTCGCTCCACCAAAAGCCGTACCTTTCCAGACCCGTCCGGTGACTAATTGAAAAGGACGGGTACTAATTTCCTGGCCGGCCCCGGCTACACCGATAATAGTGGCAACACCCCAACCTTTATGGCAACATTCCAAAGCTTGACGCATAATCTGGACATTGCCGATACACTCAAAACTATAATCGGCCCCACCCTTAGTTAAATCCACCAGATAGGCCACTAAATCCCCCTCGATTTCTTGGGGATTAACAAAATGAGTCATCCCGAATTTGGTCGCTAAAGCTTGTTTCTGGGGATTGATATCGACCCCGACAATCATATCGGCCCCCACCAAACGGGCCCCTTGAATAACGTTTAAACCGATACCTCCCAGACCAAAAACCACCACTTTTGCCCCCGGTTCCACTTTAGCGGTATTAATCACCGCACCGATACCTGTAGTGACTCCGCAGCCGATATAACAGACTTTTTCAAAGGGAGCATCGGGGCGAATCTTGGCTAGAGAAATCTCCGGCAGTACGGTATAGTTAGAAAAAGTCGAGGTTCCCATGTAGTGATAAAGAGGCTGACCATCGAGGGAAAAACGACTGGTTCCATCCGGCATTACTCCCCGACCTTGGGTAAGACGAATCGCTTGACAGAGATTGGTTTTAAAGCTGAGACAGTATTCGCACTGACGACATTCGGGAATGTATAGGGGAATAACATGATCCCCCACTTTCAGGCTAGTGACACCTTCTCCCACTTCTACCACGATTCCGGCCCCTTCATGGCCTAAAATTGAGGGAAATAAGCCTTCAGGATCGGCCCCAGAGAGAGTATAGGCATCGGTGTGACAAACTCCCGTGGCTTTGATTTCTACTAACACTTCCCCCGCTTGCGGTGCGGCTAATTTTACCGTTTCAATAGTTAGGGGTTTTCCCGCTTCTAGGGCAACTGCCGCTCGAACATCCATAGGCTCAAAGCAATAGGTTTTTTCCAGTATAATACCGTTAAACTGCTGAAGAGTTGTAATAGAACAATTCTAAACTTATCTCTATGTTAGTCCTCACCATCCGCGAAGAAGGAATTAACGATGGTGGCTTTACTGCTACTCTCAATTTTGATAGCGGTAACAGCTACCCAATTACGGTTACTGACCCCTTTACTAACCAAGAAGAAAAAGACCTAGAATGGTACTTTGAGGAATGGTTAGTATTTCCGACGCTAGAGACGGATAAAGCGCAAAAAGCCGCCAACAGCGTCCAAAACTATGGCGAAAATTTATTTAAACAGGTTTTCCAGAGTAATTTAAATGCTTATGGGGAATATCGAGACTTGCGAAAGCAGTTAAGTCAACTGCAAATTATCATCGAAAGTCAGTCGCCAGAATTTCAAGCTTTACATTGGGAAGCGCTGAAAGATCCTGATTTACCGCGTCCCTTTTCTATAGATTGTATCATCTCCCGCCAGCGTCGAGGGGCTACAGTTGTCCCGGTGCAAATGGCCACTTATCCTACTATCAATCTTCTGGTGGTGATTGCGCGTCCTAATGAGGAATCTGATGTTAACTATCGCACGATTTCCCGTCCTTTGGTAGAACTGGTAAATAGTAGTGAAATACCTGTAAAAATTGATATTTTGCGTCCCGGAACTTATGAATCACTAACCAGACATCTGGATGAGAAGGGAGAAGGATACTATCATGTTATTCATTTCGATGTTCATGGCGGATTGATGGAATATGAACAGTACCAAAGACAGGTTCACGGGGACTCTTGGCGCTATCAAAGGGGATGGGGACTGGAGGATTTAGCAGAATATGAGGGAGTAAAAGCTTTTCTGTTTCTGGAAGGAGAAGAAAAAGGTCAAGCGACTCCGGTAGAAGCGACGGAATTAGCGAATTTACTCACTGGGAAAAATATCCCTATTTGTATTCTCAATGCTTGTCAGTCAGCAAAGCAAATTTCCCAGGAATCAGAAGACTATCGGGAAACCAGTTTAGGGAGTCGTTTAATGACTGCGGGAATGCAAGCTGTGGTGGCGATGGGATATTCGGTGACGGTTTCTGCAGCTAAGTTGATGATGAAACCAATTTATCAGCAATTATTGAACGGAAAAGACCTAACGGAAGCGATGCGAAAGGGACGGTTAGAGTTATTCAATAATAAGCAACGCCGCGCCTATTATAACACGAGAATAGATTTAGAAGATTGGTTATTACCGGTGATTTATTGTCGCGGTAAAATTAATCTCAATTTGCGTCCATTTACTCCAGAAGAGGAGGAAAAATACTGGGAACATATCAGCAATCAATATGTCTTTCCTTTACCAGAATACGGCTTTGTCGGCAGGGATTTAGAAATTCTCAAGATGGAAAAGGCGCTGCTGAAACATAATATCCTTTTACTCAAAGGAATGGGAGGGACAGGAAAAACTACCTTACTCAATTATCTACGAGAATGGTGGCAGAAAACCAACTGGGCGACCCATATTTTCTATTTTGGTTATGATAAAAAAGCTTGGACGTTAGAACAGATTGTCCATGAAATTGGTCAGGGAATTTATAATCGCTTTGAACAGGCGAGTTTCCAAGGGATGAACCTGAAAGCGCGGGTAAAGAAACTAGAGCAAAAACTCCGCAGTGAGGCGTATATTCTCATTTTAGATAATCTGGAGTCGGTGACGGGACAACCGTTAGCAATTCAGAATACTTTACCGGAGAATGAAAGGGAAGAAATCGCCGAATTTCTCAAGAATTTGGTCGGGGGAAAGACGAAGGTGATTTTGGGTTCTCGCAGTGAGGAAACTTGGCTGCAACGCAGGACTTTTAAGGAGAATATCTATCAGTTACAAGGATTAGACCAAGAGTCGAGAACTGAATTAGCGGAGAGAATTTTAGAACGTCAGGCGAAGAGTCGGAAAAATGCGATTAAAAAGGATGATTATTTTAAACGTTTGATGAAATTGTTGGCGGGATATCCGTTGGCGATGGAAGTGGTATTAGCGAATCTGAAGCGACAGTCACCGGAGGAGATTTGGCAAGGGTTACAGTTGGCGGAATTAGCTGATGTGGGGGATGAGGATAAGACTAATAATATCATCAAATGTGTGGAATATTCCCACAGTAATTTGTCGGAGGAGGCGCAGAAGTTGTTACTCTGTTTAGCGCCTTTTAGTGGGTTTATTGATCGATCTGATATTCCTAATTATAGCCAACAACTACAGCAATTAGAACCTTTACAAGGCTATCAGTTTGACCAATTTGATGCAGCGATTGAAGAAGCGATTCATTGGGGTTTGCTTTCGCCGATGAGTGAAGAAATGCCGAGTTTATTGACTATCCAGCCCATTTTTCCCTACTTCTTGAAGACGAAGTTAAAGGAATTAGCACCAGAGACACAAGCAGCAATTTGGGAGGGATTTAAGAATCATTACCGAGACTTGGCAGATTATTATGGTAACTTGCTAAATTCCAAAAATCCGCAAGAGAAGCAGTTAGGGATATTGTTCTGTCGCTGGGAGTATGAAAATCTGTTTAATGCGTTGCAAATCGCCCTCAATCAGCAAGAGAGCGTATTGACTATTATTAATTGCTTGCATAGTTATCTGGATTTAAACCAAGATACTCAGACTAATTTAAAGCTCCTAGAGTTCGTTCTCGAAACTTTTGAAAACTATCCCCCTGAAGCCAAACAAGGGCAGGTGGCAATAGAAATCATTGCTATAATTGCCGAGACAGGAAGCAAATATTTACAAAGTAAAAATTATCAGAAAGCGAAAGAGATTTACCAAAAAAGCCTTGAATTACTCAAGCCAATTAGTGAAAGTTACAGTCAATCTAAGCAATCTTTCCAAGCCAGCACCCTGCACCATTTGGGAATCGTAGCGCAACAATTGAGGGAATGGGAGCAGGCGCGGCTCTACTACCAGCAGGCTCTCAAGATTTATATTGAATATGGGGATCGCTTTTCCCAAGCCAGACCCCTGCACCAGTTGGGAAGGGTAGCGCAAGAATTGAGGGAATGGGAGCAAGCCCGAAGCTACTACCAGCAAGCTCTTGAGATCAAGATTGAATATGGGGATCGCTACGGGCAAGCCAACCCCCTGCACGGGTTGGGAAGGGTAGCGGAAGAATTGAGGGAATGGGAGCAAGCCCGAAGCTACTACCTGCAAGCTATTGAGATCTACATTGAATATGGGGATCGCTTCTCCCAAGCCAGCACCCTGCACAATTTGGGAGTGGTAGCGGAAGGAGTTGGGGAATTGAGCCAAGCCAAAAGTTATTACCTGCAAGCCTTACAAATTTTGGCAGAATTTAACGATGGTTACATGATACAAACCTATTCTTTGCCTAGTCTTGTTGCTCTTTATCGGCAAACGCAAGATGAGGAGATTCTTGTCGGTATTGCTTCTGTTTTCGGGGTTGGGGTTGAGGAGGTGCGGGGTTTGGTCTAACTCCCCCCTAATACTAAATCTGGCTTTAAAAAGAGAGGGTGATGAGGTGATGGGGTGATGGGGTGATGATCCTCCCTCACTCCCTCACGAACCTGGCTTGTTGTTGCGCTTCAGCGCTAACTATTTCGGGCTTGCTGAAAAAGTAAGGGCGAAGCATTCGGATAGGAAATCTACGGTTTCAGCGATAGGTTATCGCCCGAATGCTTCGCCCCTACAATGTTGTGATCTACGGATGAGGTGTAATAGCGAGAATGGTGATTTCCCCCGAATGAGGTCCATAGCACCAGAAAATTCGATAGGCTCCCGGTGTATTCTGTTGGGCGTAGGCTTCAAAAACCTTCTGTGTTGCATCATAAGGGTTATCGAGGGAATTAAATTCGTGGGTTTTTAGTCCCGGATGTCTTGGGTTTGTACTGAGGAGCTTGAGGGCTTTTGTTACCTGTTTGTAGAGACCCTCTTGTTTCGATGCTTTTGTCCTACCTTGAGCTAGGCGAGTCTTTTGAGCCTGTTCCGCTTCTGCTCGCAATTCAGATAGAGTATTTCGAGCTTCCTGTGTCTGTCGTAAAGAGAAATTCAATTACTCCTCGACTTCTTCAGGAATAGATTCAGCAAACTCAAGCATAGCGCCTAAATCGACTGTTTCTTCAGCGAAATTTCCTGTGCGGGCTTCTGCGAGTCCCCGTTTGAGCGACTCGCGGACCCTAGGATTCTGAAAAGCCCATAGTTCTCCCTCTGGAATCGCCACCATGGGAACCAAAAGAAGTTCCCCGCTTGCATTCATCAGTATTCGATAGTGACGGTTGCTACATTCAGTCCCAAGGCTAATCCGTCCCCAAGCATCAGCCTGAATATCTTCTTTAATGAGCGAAAAATTCTGATACTCCATCACGTCTCCTCCTCTCTTCATATACTTATTCTAGATAAGTTACCCAATTTGGGCAATAGGGTTATGTCCATTTAGCTTCTCACTACCTAAAGAAAACAGGTTAAACTTGTTCGGGCTGGAGCCTTGACAACCAACCTAGTTTGTAGTTGCACTCTCTTCGCTAAATTCTCTCCCCTTTCCTTGTAGGATAGGGTTCAGGGGAGAGGTCAATAATTAAGAATCCAATGCGATCACACTATCTGGTAAAGATCAAGTATAATAATAAATATGAAGACCAAATTATTCATCTACCGTTAACTTAATCAAAGCCAAATGAACTTATTAAAACAATCGGACATTCAAGAAAATCCCACAACACTTTACGAACAAGATCTTCAGTTGTGGATTGAGCAAACTATTCATCAATTACAGAATCGACAGTTTGAACAACTGGATATAGAAAACTTAATTGAGGAGTTAAAAGATTTGGGTAAGTCAGAGAAACGCGCCTTAGAGAGCAACTTAATGGTCCTGTTGATTCACTTACTCAAATTAAAGATACAGCATGATGCTCCTGAGACAATGAAAGCAAGTTGGTATAATTCAGTAGATGAGCATCGTCAGCGCGTTCAAGATGATTTACTTAAGACTCCCTCTCTTAAATCTTATCTCTTAATCTCCATCACACAAGCCTATTCCAGCGCTCGTAAAGTCGCCATCAAACAGGGTAAACGCGCTCAATTTGGTATTCGTATTCCCCAAGAAAGTGAGTATCCCCTCGCTTGTCCTTTCACACCTGAACAGATTCTAAATGAGGACTTTTACGGGTAAAAACGAAGGTAAACATTATCGATAATAAAACCATGAAACCAGAATATGACCTTGCCAACATGAAAAATCGCCCGAATGACCTAACCCCCCTTCCCTGGGAAATAAGGGGGGAATAAAGTTTTTAACACCTAACTACTTATATCTCAATAAATCTCTTGGATAAATCATAGCAAAGTGAACCTTTCATGTACTCTAAATTAAGGAGAAGACGATGGCTAATCTGGATGATGTAGGAAGAGCGAAAGCAGCTGATAAAAACCTGAACGATGCTAACCGAAGCGATGTGCAGGTAAACAAAACAAGACCATATCCTTAACTGTTCTCTCTGATTTAGAGCAGTTAACCCTATCAGTAACGGATATTTTGCTTGGTTAAATTAAAAATAGCAAATTACCATTAACGTAAGTGTTAATTAAAGAGGTAAATATGGTTCAATTTTTACAAGCAAAAGAAGTCACTCTCAGAGATTTAATTAATCATTTTCAACTACAGTTTATAGAAGATGAGCATTTTTTTGGGGAATGGCAAGAAGACTTAGAAGCAATCTCTGAACAGGAAAAAGAATTGTTAGATAAAATCAAAACAGGTTATTTTAACTTATTGAATTATCCTCCCTTTTTAGAAACTTCGGTGAGGATGACGGTTTTATACCCATTATTATTTATTGGTAACTTTTATCTATTTCCCTTTCACATTAAAGCAGAAGAGTCCGTTGAAATTATTACAGAAGATCAAGATTTGATAATTAAAGGAAGGTTAGATACTTTAATTCTAAAAGAGCAATTATGGGTAATGATTATTGAATCAAAATGGGTTATTTATTCCGTTGAAGTAGGTTTACCGCAATTATTAGCTTATTTAATTGCCAATCCTCATCCAAACCGTCCTAATTATGGAATGTTGACCAATGGTTCCGAGTTTTTATTTGTTAAATTATTATGGGACGGTAAACCTTTATACGGAACCTCTCGTTTATTTGCCATGAGAAATCCGGGGGATTTATACGAGGTTCTCAAAATCCTTAAACATCTCTGTCAGTCTAGCGAGGGGGTGGAATGAACCACAGAGACACAAAGGACACAAAGATCGATCGCTTCTATGGTAAGTTAAGCTGATCACACAGAACCTAGAAGAGCCTGGATTAGAGGAGATTCGGCTAATCTAAGGATGGGTGGTTAAGAATTTTTTCAGCTTTTCTTGACTATTTCAGCCTTATTTGTCCTAACAAGCTCAAAAATACAAGAGTTTTTCTCTAGAATTGCCCGGCCTGAGAGGGGAATGGTAAAGTTAGATAAGAAAATTAAAGATGGTGTGATTAAAGTGAAATTTGCTGCTAGTACCTATTTTTCCCTGCTGCGTCATTGTGCCGTTCCTTTGTTGTCGATCGCTACTTTTACGCCAATTCTCTTAACTTATTTAGCCAAGGAAAAACCAGAAACCCCGCAACCGCAGGCAAATCTAGAAACTGCTGCCTCCCCTGCTCCTATTATCCCATCTCCGATCGCACCCTTAACCGCGCCATCACCGAAACTATCCCCCTCTCCCCAATCTTCTGCGATTCCAAAATCAGCACCCTCTCCTCAGTCTTCCCTCTCAGCGCCGAAAAAATTAGCACCATCGGTTCAAACGTCCCCTAATACTTCCCCCAATACTGCCCCTAATACTGCCCCCGCTGCTGCGGCCAAACCAGTGACTAGACAACCCTTAGTGGTTCCCGCTAATTATACGCCGCCGGTCCTAGAAATTCGCGTGGCGATTAAAAGGGATGTGGCCAGTGTTTTGATTGGAGTTAACGGGCCGGCGGTGATCACCGATCGCCAAGGTCGTGGTTTAAAAACGATTGCCACTAACGAGGGTTTACCGGTCATTCCAGGTGCCAATGGCTTAAAAATGGGCGATTTATCGCTGCCAGAGGTGATTTTTGTGCAGCCCACCAGTGCCGATGGTTTAGTTTATGTGGATGATAGTTGGTATCGGGGCAAAATCCTCCTGGTTGCCCAAGGCGATCGCTTATTAGTGGTTAATCATGTTAATTTAGAGGCCTATCTCTATAGTGTAGTGGGTAGTGAAATGCACTCCACTGCGCCAATGCACGCTTTAAAGGCACAGGCGATCGCCGCTCGTTCCTATGCCCTAGTACATATAATCCGCCCCGCTAATGCTTGGTTTCATCTGGGCAATACCCAACGCTGGCAGGTATATAAAGGCATTCGCTCGGAGTATCAATCGACTCACCAAGCGGTTAATGCCACTGCCGGGCAGATTCTCAGCTATAAAGGGGGTGTGGTCGAGTCTCTTTATGCCGCCACCGATGAAATTGTCGCTTGGGCCCACGGTGGTCGCGGTATGAGTCAAACTGGAGCTTATAAATTAGCGGAAAAAGGCCTAGATTATCAACAAATTCTCGGTAATTATTATCCCGGAGTTGGTTTAGCCCGTCTAGTTCTACAAAATTAGATTGATAGGCTTTCTCGACTGAAAACTCAAATCTGATCACTGATAACTGATCACTGATAACTGAAATGCCGACCATAGCAGATTTCTAGTAACTGTATTACAATAAACTTTCAAAATGCTATAGCAGTAAATCTCTCTATGAATAGCCCCTTTCTTGACTACCTCAACGGTCCAAAGCATCCCGTCCTCGTCTTTGATGGAGCGATGGGAACTTCCCTACAAAGCCAAAATCTGACGGCCGAGGACTTTGGTGGGGCAGAATACGAAGGTTGTAACGAGTATCTTGTCCATACTAAACCTAGCGCCGTAGCGAAAGTCCACGAAGCCTTTTTAGCCGTGGGTGCGGATGTGATTGAAACCGACACCTTCGGGGGAACCTCGATAGTTTTAGCCGAGTACGATTTAGCCGACCAAGCCTATTATCTCAACAAAAGCGCCGCCGAACTGGCCAAGGCTTGCGCGAATAAATACTCTACCCCCGAAAAACCCCGTTTTGTGGCGGGTTCCATGGGGCCGGGGACAAAACTGCCCACTTTGGGTCATATTGACTTTGATACCCTCAAAAATGCCTATGTGGAACAGGTAGAGGGTCTGTACGATGGCGGGGCAGATTTATTATTAGTAGAAACCTGTCAGGATGTCCTGCAAATTAAAGCGGCTTTAAATGCTATTGAAGAAGTATTTCAGAAAAAAGGTCAACGATTGCCCCTGATGGTTTCGGTGACGATGGAAACCATGGGAACGATGTTAGTAGGAACGGAAATTAACGCCGTTGTCTCTATTTTACAACCCTATAAAATCGATATTTTGGGACTTAACTGCGCCACCGGTCCCGATTTAATGAAACCCCATATTAAATATCTCTCGGAAAATTCCCCTTTTATTGTTTCTTGTATTCCTAACGCTGGTTTACCGGAAAATGTCGGCGGTCAAGCGCACTATCGCCTCACTCCCGTAGAATTAAAAATGGCTTTAATGCACTTTATTGAAGATTTGGGAGTACAAATTATCGGCGGTTGTTGTGGTACTCGTCCCGACCATATTCAAGCTTTAGCGGAACTAAGTCAGGGTTTAACTCCGAAATCTCGTCATTATCATTATGAACCCTCCGCCGCTTCTATCTACAGTACCCAACCCTATATTCAAGATAATTCTTTCCTGATTGTCGGGGAAAAATTAAACGCCAGTGGTTCTAAAAAATGTCGGGAACTTCTCAATGTTGAAGACTGGGATAGTTTAGTATCGATGGCGAAAGCTCAGGTAAAAGAAGGAGCGCATATTCTCGATGTCAACGTCGATTATGTGGGCCGGGATGGGGTGCGCGATATGCACCAATTAGCCTCTCGTTTAGTTAATAATGTCACCCTACCTTTAATGTTAGATTCCACCGAATGGGAAAAAATGGAAGCGGGGTTAAAAGTAGCGGGGGGTAAATGTATCCTCAACTCTACTAACTACGAAGACGGGGAATCGCGTTTTTATCAAGTCTTGGATTTAGCGAAAAAATACGGCGCGGGGGTAGTAATTGGAACCATTGATGAAGAAGGAATGGGCCGCACTGCCGAGAAAAAATTCCAGATAGCTAAACGGGCCTATTATGGGGCGATAGAATACGGAATTCCCCCCTACGAAATCTTTTTTGATCCTTTAGCTTTACCGATTTCTACCGGTATCGAAGAAGACCGAGAAAATGGCAAGGCTACTATCGAAGCAATGCGTCGAATTCGCCAAGAACTGCCCGAATGTCACATTCTTTTAGGTGTGTCTAATATCTCTTTTGGGTTGAATCCGGCAGCGCGTCAGGTATTAAATTCCGTCTTCCTCAACGAAGCGATGCAGGTGGGTATGGATGGCGCAATCGTCAGCGCTAATAAAATTCTTCCTCTGGCAAAAATTGAACCAGAATATCAGCAAATTTGTCGGGATTTAATCTATGATAATCGTCGTTTTGATGGCGATATATGTGTTTATGATCCCCTGACCAAATTAACCGAATTATTTGCGGGTAAAACTACTAAAAAAGACCCTTCTAGTAATGCTAATTTACCCGTGGAGGAACGCTTAAAACAGCATATTATTGATGGGGAAAGATTGGGACTAGAAGACGCTTTGAAGCAAGCTTTACAGGACTATCCACCCCTCGATATTATTAATATTTTTCTCCTGGATGGGATGAAGGTAGTGGGTGAGTTATTTGGTTCGGGACAAATGCAGTTACCTTTTGTTCTCCAATCGGCCCAAACTATGAAAGCAGCCGTTGCCTTTTTAGAACCCTTTATGGAGAAAAAAGAGGGGGATAATAATGCCAAAGGGACTTTTATTATCGCAACAGTTAAAGGGGATGTTCATGATATTGGTAAAAACTTAGTTGATATTATCTTGACCAATAACGGCTATAGGGTGATTAACTTGGGTATTAAACAACCTGTAGAAAATATCATCGAAGCCTACAAAGAACATAAGGCCGATTGTATCGCCATGAGCGGTTTATTGGTGAAATCGACGGCTTTTATGAAGGAAAATCTAGAGGTTTTTAACGAAAAAGGAATCACCGTTCCCGTTATCCTTGGTGGGGCAGCTTTAACTCCCAAATTTGTCCATGATGACTGTCAAAAAACCTACAAGGGACAGGTTATCTATGGTAAAGATGCCTTCTCTGACCTGCATTTTATGGATAAATTAATGCCCGCTAAAGCTGGGGGTCAATGGGATGATAGTAAAGGCTTTTTAGGTAAGTTTGCCGAGACAGAAAAAACCCCGGTTGTTGCCGAAGAATTAAAGGTTAATCCCGATACTATTTTTACCGATGGCAGCGTGGACAAAGAATTAGTTATTGATACCCGTCGTTCGGAAGCGGTGGAAGTTGATATTCCCCGACCAACACCGCCCTTCTGGGGTACTAAAATATTAACGGCAGCAGAAATTCCCATCGAGGAGGTTTTCTGGTATTTGGACCTACAAGCTTTATTTGTCGGTCAATGGCAATTCCGCAAACCCAAAAGCCAATCTAAGCAAGAATACGACCAGTTTTTACAGGAAAAAGTTCATCCAATTCTGACAGCATGGAAAGAGAAAATTGTCAAGGAAAATTTACTAAACCCCACATTAATTTATGGTTATTTTCCCTGTCAATCCTCTGGTAATTCCCTGTTAATTTACGATCCCGAATCGATACAAGCAGGCGAAAAACCCGAAAATCTGCAACCGATAGCCATTTTTGAGTTTCCGCGCCAGAAATCCGGTCGCCGTCTCTGTATTGCTGACTTTTTCGCCCCGCAGGAATCTGGTATTATCGATGTTTTCCCGATGCAAGCGGTGACAGTGGGGGAAATCGCCACGGAATACGCTAAATCTCTCTTTGATGCCAACGAATATACGGAATACCTCTATTATCACGGCATGGCTGTCCAAACCGCCGAAGCCATGGCCGAATGGACCCACACCCGCATCCGTCGCGAGTTAGGTTTTGCAGAGTTCGATCCCGATAATATCCGCGATATACTGCAACAGCGTTACCAGGGTTCTCGCTATAGTTTCGGCTATCCCGCTTGTCCCAATATTCAGGACCAATACAAGCAACTAGATCTGTTAGGATGCGATCGCATTGGGATGTATATGGACGAAAGCGAACAATTGTACCCAGAACAATCCACCACCGCCATTATTACCTATCACCCCACCGCTAAATACTTTAGTACCTAATCAGTGATCAGTTATCAGTGATCAGATTTGAGTTTTCCTTTCAATTATCGACTTAAATCTATAATATGCCAGCAATTTTTTTGATTATTAACCACATGACAAAGTGGCCACTGCTGTGGTATTAATTTAGGATAGGAAGTTTTCGGGAGTCAGTCGTCGGTCGTTCATACCAAATTAGCCTACACTTCATCTTGATAAGAAAGGCTAGATTTTTAGCAGCTTCTTAGGGAAATTATGACCACTAATCCTCTTAACTCGCTCATTTTAGAGCAGATTAGTCATATCTGTGAGCAATACTCGATCGAAAGTCGTATTCTCGAAGATTTTGCCGATTTTGTCATCAAAAACCACCGTAAAAAGTCTCCTAAACCATCGTTAACTAAATCAAAAACTACAGCCACCACCACCACAAGCTCAAAAGTTAAACCTTTAACTCTAACGCAACTTAAACAGGCAGTTTATGCCTATTTTGAGGTTAGCAATACCACAGAATTAAAAAAATCGAGTATGTTTCAAATGGCTACTAGAGCCTTTGATAACATCAATTTATCTCAGCGAGAAAGTTGGGAAAAAATTTACAGAGAGTATGTAGGTATTTTACCAGAAGAAGATGGGGAAACAGGTAAGCATTGTATTAATGGTATTAATATATTTAAATATTTTTATCCCTATCGTGTTTTCGAGCTTGATCCAAAAACTGCCACTAAGGAAGACATTAAAAATGCCTATTATCGTCTTTCTAAGATCTATCATCCCGATAACCAAGAAACAGGAGACGCAGAAGTTTTTGATTGTTTAACTGTCATGTATAAGTCTATCACCACGGAGATAAAATAATCATGCCTCAGAAAGCAAATACCTTCCTGATCCGGGATACCGAATTAGCTCAATGGTTTTCTATTACTCTTGAAAAACTAGACAAAATTGTTGATATTTTTGATGCTGATCCTAATGATGATTGGGATTTAGTTGAAGGTGTCGATTATCAATTTGTCAACAAAAAAGATAAAGTTAGATTGTTTTCTTTTGAAGGTGCTTTAAAAATTGCTTCCTATATTGATCAGCATGAAAAGCGAGGAATTTTATACAGATTTAGAGAATTTTTTACTAAGCACGATCAAAAAATTCGTCGCTCTTTGGCACGAAAATTAATTTTTAATGAATTGGCTGACTCTGGCGAAATTAAAGTTTATCAAGGAGTGGCTATGATTCATAAACAGAGTTTGCGGCGAATTTTAAAAACTAATGGAGCCAAGCTAAATCAAACATTCAATAATCTTAAACTCCACGAATCTTCATCTTTGAAAGTTGATGATGAAGAACTTGCTAAGGTAATCAAAAATACTAAAACAGAAGTTCGTCCTTTAAAAATAGGAGTAGATTTTTACGAAGATGAAAAAAGAGAGTTTTGGTTCTCTGAAAGTGGAGTTGTTCGCATTTCTAAATCCATGAGTGAAACTTTGACGAATAAATCGCGCCAAGAAATGTGTAAAATGATTGAAATCGAGTTTCCTCTTGCCTTTAAAGAAATTCAGGAACATCTAGATGACGATACCAAACAAAAAATCGAGATTGAAAAGGCTAAAAAACGAGCTAAAACTAGAGATAAAAACACTTGTCAGGTGACAGGGCAAAAACCGGATAGAAATAATAAATTTAATCTCGCTGTCCATCATCTTTACTCTGCCCAGAAATATCCCCATCTAGCGACATTAGATCTGAATTTGGTGACTATTAAAGAAGAAATTCACCAAGAATTCCACGGTAACTTAGGGGGATTTCATCAACCTTGTACCATCGAGGATTTTATCGAATTCTTGCACGTTTACTATCCCGAACATCAGGGTAATTTAGCCTTAAAACTTCAGAAAACTAAGAAAAAACTGGAAAAATTAGCTAAATAATCATTCAATTTCGGGGGGTGAATAGCTCCAAAGTGATTCTCCATTTTTTTAGGGAAAGAACGACCACATCTCATCATGAGCGATAATTAATTTATTGAAAATTTGGGTTAAAACTCCTATCTGACGAGGAACAGCCGCATCTAAATCATTGGCAACTATTGTCAACTCCGCCCATAGTATATATGATAGTTGAACTCTAATTTAGGATCTAGCTGGGTCTAGAGAGGATAATATGGATAAGATCAAGGTAGGATTGTTGTTTGGTGGTCGATCGGGAGAACACGAGGTATCTATCAATTCGGCTCGATCGATCCTGCAAGCTTTTAATTACCCCGAAAATCTTGACAAATACGCAGTTATCCCCTTCTATATCGATAAAAATGGCTGTTGGCATTCGGCAGCAACTGCTAGACAAATTTTAACCTCTGGGCAACCCCTAGCTATTGAGAGTGATATAAAAGTCAATATCTGGCAATTTCCCCCAGAAGTGAGCGAAATTGAGGTTTGGTTTCCAATTCTCCACGGACCGAATGGAGAAGATGGCACTTTACAAGGATTACTCACTCTCATGCGGGTTGCTTTTGTGGGTAGTGGGGTACTGGGTTCATGCTTGGGAATGGATAAAATTGCCATGAAAACTGCTTTTGCAGCCGCTGGATTACCCCAAGTTAAGTATAAGGCCATAACCCGCTCGCAAGTGTGGTCAAATGCCTGTGTTTTTCCGCAATTGTGCGATCAAATCGCCGAGGAAATAGGTTATCCTTGTTTTATTAAACCGGCTAATTTAGGTTCTTCGGTGGGTATTAGTAAAGCTCGCAACCGGCAAGAATTAGAGGCTGCTTTAGATAGTGCTGCTAGTTATGATCGACGGATTATTGTTGAAGCAGGAGTAACCGCAAGGGAGATCGAATGTGCGGTTTTAGGTAATGATAATCCCCAAGCTTCTTTGGTGGGAGAAATTACTTTTGATAGTGATTTTTATGACTATGAAACTAAATATACTGACGGGCGATCGAGTATGGTTATTCCCGCTAATATTCCCGATAAAATTGCTAATCAAGTGCGAGAAATGGCTGTAGAAGCATTTAAAGCTGTGGATGCTGCGGGATTGTCGCGGGTGGATTTTTTCTATGTGGAAAAGACTGGGGAAGTGTTTCTCAATGAAATTAATACTCTGCCGGGGTTTACTAATTTTAGTATGTATCCCCAACTCTGGAAAGCCACCGGTTTAGAGTTTGATAAATTGGTCGATAAGTTGGTACAATTAGCCTTAGAAAGACAGGAAAAATAAGGTTAAATTACCACCATTTCTAGGATAGGAATTACCTATCCTAGAGATATTTATCAATTAGATAGTTTCAGGATCAATGCCCAATTCTCGTAATTTTTGGGCTAATTTTTCCTTCTCCAAGATAGCTTGTTCTTTTTCGAGGATAGCCTGTTCCTTCGCTTGTCGTTCCTGTTCCCTTTCTAAAAGAATCTGTTCCCTTTCTAAAAGAATCTGTTCCTTTGCTTGTCTTTGCTCTAATTCAGCTTCTTGGGGAGTGGGAACCAATTGACCATCGACGGTAAAATAACGCAGTTTACGGTCAAATATGCCTAAATATAGTTCTAACTGTTCACTCCATAAATAGCCGTTTTCATTAGCAGCAATAGCTTGATATTGTCCAGCAATTAATCTAAATCCTTGCAGTTCTAAACTTTCAGGATCAAACCAGAAATAGTTAGGAGTCCGAAAGGTATTTTGATAGAGAATTTTCTTTTTATTGCGGTCAATATTGGCCGTAGAATCGGAAAGAATCTCCACGATCACATTGGGATATTTACCCCCTTCTCCCCAAACCACCCAACTTTTGCGGGGACGTTTTTCTGTATCTAAAACCACAAAAAAATCAGGACCACAAAAATCACGTTTTTTTAGTTGTTCTTCGTTATAGTAGATGGTAAGATTACCCGAAGCTTAGTAATTAGTTCTTTGTTGCCATAACCTTTCTAAACAACCGATCAGAATTGTAATTTGTTGTAGATGTAGATCACTTTCCAAGGGTGGTTCATCACTCCATAAATCGGTGGGGGGACAGGTAACTTCCGGTAAAATGTCGAGAGTTGTCATAGTTTTTCCCCGTTATACTAGCTTTGTTTAATTATAACTGTTACGCTCTTTTCTGGTCATAAAAAACTAATTTTTTGTTGAATCACGAGTAAAACTGTAGATAATTTGGGTAGCTAATTGTGGTAATTGTGATAAATCTTCATTGGACATTTTTTGACGATCTAGTTTCATTTGTAATCCCGTCATCGAATCGTCTCCGTCGGAAATTAAAAATTCTAAGCGTTCAATTTCTGACCAATCTTTAACGTCATTTAATATCTTGTCAATAACCAGAAGATAAGGATGGGAAGGATTTTTATACCAATTACTGCTGACACCCTGACGAATATCTAAACCTAAATGTACGATCAAAGGGGCGCGATCAAAAAGGGCATTGGCTACCGGTCGGGTTTCTTCTTGAAGAGATAATTGATTAGCGCGACTTACCTGCCGTAATTTCTCTAATTGATGATATCTTTGGGAAATTGACGGCGGATTTTCCCCCCAACTGAGAGCGATGGTGACTAGATAGGTTTGTAAGAATAGATGTCCTAACTTTTCCGCTTTTGTGGCCAGATAATTGGAATTATAATCATTAGCCTCGATCAGCAAAGGTACTCGCTCGACTATTTCCAAACCATAGCCTTTTAATCCGGCAATTTTACGCGGATTATTGGTAATTAAACGAATATTTCTCACCCCCAAATCGTTGAGCATTTGCGCTCCCATGCCGTAATCGCGCAAATCGGCGGGAAATCCTAACCTTTCGTTGGCTTCCACCGTATCTAGTCCCATATCCTGTAAAGAATAGGCTTTTAGCTTATTAATTAAGCCAATTCCCCTGCCTTCCTGTCGCAGGTAAACCACCACCCCTAAACCGTTGTTTTCGATCATTTTTAAGGCAGCTTGTAACTGTTGCCGACAATCGCAACGCAAGGAGCCCAAAGCATCCCCGGTCAGACATTCTGAGTGCATTCGTACCATTACAGGTTGATCACCAAAGAGAGCGGGATCGCCTTTCACAATAGCGATGTGTTCGGTTTGATCTAATAAATTTCGGTAGGCATAAAGCTGAAAAGTGCCGAATTGACTAGGAAAATTACAGACCGTTTCCCGATGGACAAAGCGATCGTGTTTTAAGCGATAACTGATCAGATCGGCAATGCTGATTAACCTTAGATTATGTTGACGAGCGTATTCAAATAGTTGCGGTAAACGGGCCATGGAACCATCGGGATTTTGGATCTCACAGATAACTCCCGCCGGATACAACCCGGCTAACCGAGCTAGATCCACGGCTGCCTCCGTATGACCGGCGCGTTTTAAGACTCCACCAGCTTTAGCACGAATCGGGAAGACATGACCGGGACGAGTGAGATCGTCGGGACGAGTGACCGGATTAATGGCAACTTGCACGGTTTTCGCCCGATCTTCTGCCGAAATGCCAGTTTTAACCCCTAAATGGGGAGCGGCATCGATGCTAACGGTAAAAGCAGTTTGATTGCTATCGGTGTTTTTTGTCACCATCAAGGGTAATTCGAGAGCATCAAGACGCTCTCCCGTCATTGCCAGACAGATTAAACCGCGAGCTTGCACTGCCATGAAGTTAATCAGATCGGGGGTGGCAAATTGGGCCGCACAGATTAGATCTCCTTCATTTTCGCGATTCTCATCATCAACTACTACAATAGCCCGTCCAGCTTTGATTTCCGCTAAGGCAGTATCGATAGAGTCAAAAGCGATCGAAGTGACAGTCACAGGCATTAAAACGATAGAACTATTTTCATTCTACAGGTTTGCTCGATCTGCTGAGGGTCAATTTCTGCCAGTTCCCTAGAAAGAAGTCTCCCGGTGAACCTGACGGCTGCCCGGGAGACTTTTAGCTATCTTAAGCTAGAAAATTAGTTCAAACTAGCGGGGGTGATGCTGGCAACTTTGCCACCGAGACGGTTGATCTGTTGCAGGGTGTTATTTAACTGTTCAAAGGGGACGATAATTGCTTTGCTACTGCGACGGACACTGGGATAACCCGGTTTGCTGATGGCGGCAATTTCCACGCGATAGAGCTTACCCACATCACCATAGGCCACACTACCACCAAGAGCTTTACTGGGGGTGTTGCGTTGACCGGAGGGACGATAGGCCCAACCATCGCTGCCACCGGAGGGACCGACTACTGCCGAAGCACCATTTTGGGCTAATTCCACCGCTAAACGGGAGGTTTTGCCGGCAATCTGAGAGCGATCGCTGTTGGCATAACCGCGATAGAGTTGGAACATCCGGGTAAATCCCACGGTTTTCTGACCGGGTTGGCTGGCAAAACCACGATAGTAGGGAACAATACTATCGCCGAAGTTTTCGGTATATTCGGCGGAATCGATGTAGGAGTCGATATCGGCCTCGAATCCTTTGTTTTCGTAGAGATCGAGGTGATAGACCACTTCCGACTCATCGTAGGGAGCGCGACCTAAAAGATGTTTGATATTAAGTTCGATGACGCGGGTTTGGAAGTTACCGTAGAAGAATTTGTTCTTATACAGTTCCGATTTGGCCACGGCGCGGACGAATTCCCGCACGGTGATCGAACCGTTGCAGAGTAAGGATTCGGCACTGGTAAGGCGCTCGGAACGCATGATATAGTCATTGCCTAGCACCTGACGATAGACGGCGCGAATAACCGCCTGTGCGTCGTCACGGGACCAATCGGGACGTAATTCCACGGGAGCAACCTCGCTAAAAGCGGTTGTCCCTAAACGGGAAGCTGAGGTAGTAATTGCCACTAAAGTTCTCCTACAAAAAAATGATCGTTTTCTGACCGCTCAAAACTAGGCGAGAATAAGTTCGATTACCTGGCCGCCTTGACGGTTTATTTCTTGCAATTTGTTCGATAGTTGCTCGTAGGCAACGAGATACTCGCTCACACTGCGACGCACACGGGTTTGTCGTCCCGCTTTTGCGCCACTAACCACGCGCAAGCGATAGAATTTGCCCCGATCGCCCCCAGCTAATCCGGTTAAGGATTGACCGGTTCCGTTAATATAAACGGGGGAAGCACTGTTATAGGCTAGTTCCCTGGTCAGTTTTCCCTCTTTTAACGGCGCGCGATCGCTGGTCGCATAACCGCGATAGACTTGGAACAGCCGACTAAAACCGACGGTTTTCTGACCGGTTTGGGTAGCGAAACCGCGATAGTAGGGGACAATGTTCTCACCGAAATGTTGGTTGTATTCGGGGGAATCGAAATAGGAATTAATTTCTGCTTCGTAACCCTGTTGATTGTAGAGATCGGTGTGGAAAGCGATCTCGGCTTGATCGTAGGGAGCGCGACCGAGCAGGTGTTTATAATTCAACTCGATAAAGCGATTTTGGGGATTGCTGTGGAAAAATTTATTCCGATATAGTTCTGATTGAGCGATCGCCCGAATAAAGTCCCTGACGCTAATCGAACGATTGCGTAAGAGGGATTCTAGGCTGATTAGGCGCTCGCTGGACATCAGATGCTCGTTGCCCAAGATTTGCCGATAGGCCCCGCGGATCACCACTTCTACCTGTTCATCACTGTCGGTGGAGCGTAATTCCAAGCGGGGGGAACCGTTGTAGGGTTCAAATCCCAGTCTCTGGGCTGCCATCAAGCTAGTCATCGTCGATCCTCCTGAAACTAACCTTTAATGGATATAACAAGGTCTGGAAGAACAGGTGATTGCTAACCCTTTTGCTAACAACCTCCTGTCTTTCCAGACCAGCAGTTTTTTTGATCGGACTAGCTGAGAGCGTTGATAGCGTAGTCGATATAGGAGTTGGCTTCTACCGCAGGGTCGCCACTTAAACCATGGTTGGCTTTGATGTATTTGAGGGCTTCGATGTACCAGCTAGGAGACAGGTCGAAGGTGCGGTTGATTTCGTCGATACCAGCGATGAGGTACTCGTCCATCGGACCGGTTCCACCAGCAACTAAGCAGTAGGTCACCATGCGGAGGTAGTAACCGATGTCACGAGCGCATTTTTCTTTACCGCGTTGGTCCGCCGCAAAGTTAGCCCCTTGCATTTGGGTGGTGTAGGGGTACTTGTTGTACACAGCTTGAGCAGCGCCAGAGATCAAAGAACTGGCTTTTTCGGTTAAAGCTTTAGCGGCGGTGAGGCTGGCAGAAGCTTGACGAAAACGACCGAAAGCAACTTGGATTTCGGTGCTGCTTAAGAAACGACCTTGAGAATCAGCGGCTGCTACGGCTTCGGTAAGGGGGGTTTTCATTGTTTGGTATCTCCCAATAATCTTGCAATAAGTTTCCTACGGTTTAATTAAGACTAGCCCTGGGGACTAGGCGACAGCAGCGGCGGCGCGGTCGAAGTAGCTGGCAATTTCAGACATTAAAGCACTGCAATCGCCGGGGGTGACACCGTTGCGATCGTTAGCGATGGACAAAGCAGCTTCTTTCATTTTGCTTACGCCAGCGGCTACGGAAGCTCCAGGTACTCCTAAAGCTACATAGGTTTCGCGAAGACCATTTAAGCAACGATCATCGAGAACACTGCCGTCGCCAGCGAAGGTAGCGTAGGTAACATAGCGCAAGATGATTTCCATGTCGCGTAAGCAAGCGGCCATACGACGGCTGGTGTAGGCATTACCACCGGGGGTGATCAGTTGGGGCTGTTCAGCGAACAGGCTACGAGCGGCGTTGGCAACGATGGTGGAAGCGTTACTGGTGATCCGGTTAACAGAGTCCATCCGTTTGTTGCTGTCGGCAACCATGGCGCTGAGAGCGTCTAGTTGCGAAGAGCTTAAATATTCGCCACGAGCATCAGCTTGGGATACTACCCGGGTGAATGCGTCAAACATTGTCACAATCTCCTAAATTTAAATGGGATTTGCTTGCAATTAAAAGGTTTTCCCTCTTAAGGGATTTCACGGTGAGTCTGGACGAGCCTTGACCGTGATTGTTGCGATTTACTTTAAGAAACCTGAAAAAACTTCACGGCTCTCTCATAAATCACTTAAGGAGGTTAAACAAGTATCCAGCTTAACTTTTGTCTGTTATCTTGGCCCCTCAAATTAAATTTATACACTGCTGTCGAAACTTTGTTTGTTACATATTATTAAGTTTTTTGCTGTTTTTTTGTAACGGTCACTTAACAATGACTCGATCAATTTGGTCATCAATTCCTGACATGGCTCAAAGCCTCTCACCGTCGGGAAATCAAAGACAGCAAGGCTTTAAGGGTATAAAGGGCAGCAAGATAAAAATTTTAAGTTTTTTTTAATATTTTCCCGCTTTCCCTTCCCCTATTACCCAAGGATCGACCTTTCCAGCCCTCCAACAAGATGAAGTTTTGTAAAGAGGGGTGTGGGGTGTGGGGTGTGGGGTGTGGGGTGTGGGGTGTGGGGTGTGGGGTGTGGGGTGTGGGGTGTGGGGTGTGGGGAGAACAAAGCTGTCTCCTGTCTCCTATCTCCTGCCTCCTGTGGCTCCTGAAGTTAAACTAGAAACCAGTGATCAAAAAATCTAGCCGAGCCGTCCGAACCCGATGATTTCCTCCTTTCCCGTTCCCAATAGCTTAAATTGCCCTCAAATTCGCCTTGCTATTCGTTCCCTGCAGCCGCAATTGGTCCACTGGCGCCGACAAATACACCAAAAACCAGAACTAGGCTTTCAAGAACACCTCACCGGCTCCTTAATCAGTCAAACCCTGACTAAATACGGAATTGACCATCAAACCGGCATCGCCGGCACCGGAATTGTCGCCACCATCGAAGGCAGTCAACCGGGGCCAGTTTTAGCCCTGCGGGCCGATATGGATGCACTACCGATCGCCGAAGAAAACCAAGTCCCCTATCGTTCCCAACATCCCGGCCAGATGCACGCCTGTGGTCACGATGGTCACACAGCGATCGCCCTCGGCACAGCAGTTTACCTAGCACAAAACCGTCACGATGTCAAGGGAATCGTAAAAATTATTTTCCAACCCGCCGAAGAGGGGCCGGGGGGGGCGAAACCGATGATCGAAGCGGGAGTGCTGAAAAATCCCGACGTGGAGGGAATTATCGGGCTGCATCTCTGGAATAATCTGCCCTTAGGGACAGTGGGCGTGAAAAATGGTCCCTTAATGGCGGCGGTGGAATGTTTCGATCTCCAGATACAAGGCCGGGGCGGCCACGGGGCAATTCCCCATCAAACCGTCGATTCACTACTGGTGGCGGCCCAAATCGTCAACGCCCTGCAAACCATCGTCGCCCGCAACCTCAACCCCCTCGATGCTGCCGTGGTGACTGTGGGCAAATTAGCGGCGGGAACCGCTAGAAACGTGATCGCCGATAGTGCTAATCTCAGTGGCACGGTGCGCTATTTCAATCCCCAGTTAGGGAGCTATTTCCGACAACGGATGGAAGAAATCATCGCGGGCATCTGTCAAAGTCAGGGGGCTAGTTATCAATTCGATTACTGGCAATTGTATCCCCCGGTAATCAATCATGATCAGATGGCGGAATTAGTGCGAGCAATCGCCGCACAAGTGGTGGAAACCCCAGCCGGAATCGTTCCCGAATGTCAAACCCTGGGAGGGGAAGATATGTCCTTCTTTTTACAGGAAGTACCGGGCTGTTATTTCTTCTTGGGATCCGCCAATCCCGAATTAGGATTAGCCTATCCCCACCATCATCCCCGTTTTGATTTTGATGAATCGGTGTTAACCATGGGAGTCGAGATTTTTGTCCGTTGCGTCGAAAAATTCGGCAACTCTAAGACTTTCTAGAAATCCGTTCAAGGTGAACAGTTTTTGTCAAACCTGAAACCGCTAAACTGATCACTGAATCAGACGAGTAAAAAAACCCATGAATAATAATATCCAGGAAAACGATGCCCAACGGGTGAAAATCCTCAGCGAAGCCCTACCCTATATTCAAGAATTTCGCGGTCGCACCGTAGTGGTTAAATACGGTGGCGCGGCCATGAATAACAGCGATATCAAAGACACGGTCATGCGAGATATCGTTTTTCTCTCCTGTGTGGGAGTTCGTCCCGTTATTGTCCACGGCGGCGGTCCAGAAATCAATAGTTGGCTGGATAAATTAGGCATTGAACCCCAATTTAAAGACGGTTTACGCGTCACCGATGCCGCCACCATGGATGTGGTAGAAATGGTGCTAGTGGGACGCGTCAATAAAGAAATTGTTGCCCTGATCAATCAAGCCGGCGGTAAAGCGGTAGGATTATGCGGTAAGGATGGTAATCTGATCACTGCTCGTCCCGTGGGTAAAGAGGGCATTGGTTTTGTGGGAGAAGTCAGCAGTGTCGATACTAGCCTCGTCGAATCCTTGGTCAATAGTGGCTATATTCCCGTGATTTCCAGTGTCGCCGCCGATGAAACCGGCCAAGCTCATAATATCAATGCCGATACGGTAGCCGGAGAAATAGCGGCGGCTCTAGGGGCAGCTAAACTAATTTTGATGACCGATACAGCCGGAATTTTAGAGAATTATAAGGATCCTTCCACTTTATTGGCTAAATTGGATATCCAACAGGCCCGGGAGTTGATTCAAAAAGGTATCGTTGCCGGCGGGATGATTCCCAAAGTTGGCTGCTGTGTGCGATCGCTGGCTCAGGGAGTTCAGGCCGCTCATATTATCGATGGTCGTCTTCCCCACGCCCTTTTACTGGAAATTTTCACCGATCGAGGCATCGGTTCTATGATTGTGGCTTCCGGTTATACTAACCTATAGTAGTAATTACCGTACTTTTGGTTAAAAAGACTTGCCTAAAACCAGAGATCTGGTGTACAAATAAGTTAATAAACGCGCTTCTCGCTCCTTTGTAATGGCAAAAGTCTTAGTCTTGAGTTAGTTTAGTCGGGAAGCGCAAAATCTGAAGTATTCATAGCAATTGAATTTATGACCAAACAAGCTGTAGCTCACCCGATGGTGAAGTTTCAACGCAAGGCTAGCAAGTGGATAGATGCAAAAGTAGTCAAACCTAGCGATAGTATCTGGAAACTCGCTCTTTTATACGGAGATGAGTGGGCATACTGGAAGCAGGAGTTGCTCGATTTCGGTTTCTCCATGCAAGACCCTCTCAGCGAAGTGATAGCGGTAGAAGCTTGGGACGAAGAATAAGCGACCATCGACTCAAAAGCAGCTTTCTACCAAGATTATCGCCATGGGATCGACTCCGATTATCCTTTCCGCTCTGGTTATCTTATCCTTAAGCGCGAGTTGTTCTCCCAAGAGCGAAACCCAACCACCGCCACCAGCGGCCCGTACTACTACCGTCAACGTCACCACCGCTAAACTGGCAACCATCGGACGCAATCTCGATTACACGGGAACTACCCGACCTTTAAAAGTCGTTTCTCTGCGATCGCAAGCCACCGGTCAGTTACTTAATCTCGTCGTCGATGTGGGAGATGAGGTGCAATTAGGACAAATCCTCGCTCATGTTGATGATCGTCTCCTTGCCACCGTTGTCCGGCAAGAAAAAGCCGCCCTGTCGGCCCTAGAAGCAGAATTAGCCCGGGCGAGAATTGAAGTCAGTAACGCTGAAATTGAAGTGGAGCGCCTACAACTACAATACCAACAGGCCAAAAATGATGGCGAGCGCCTGCAAAAATTAGCCCTAGAAGGGGCGATTCCCCTACAACAGGGTGAAACAGCCCAAACCACGGCGGCAGTGGCTTTAAAAGCCGTTAATAGCGCGAGATCGAGAATTAAAGTCGAGGAACAGGTGGTGGCGGCAATTATCGGCAGAATTGCCGCCCAAAAATCGGTCATCGCTCAGGAACAACAACGTCAGGCCTACGCTATTCTTAAATCACCAGCGACGGGGATAGTTATCGAAAAACTGAAAGAGCCGGGGGATTTAGTCAGTATCGGCGATGAAGTCCTCAAAATTGGTGATTTTCAACAGGTCAAGGTAGTAGTATTATTATCAGAATTGGATTTAAAAACGATTAATTTAGGACAAACGGTTAATGTCAGCCTTGATGCTTTCGGTGAGAGAAATTTTTCCGGTCGCATCAACAGGATTTTTCCCCTCAGCCAAGGCACGGCCCGGCGGATTCCCGTGGAGATTACTCTACCCAATGGGGATGGTTTAATTAAAGGGGGATTATTGGCCCGGGTGCGGTTTAATAATAATTCTGCCCCTCAGGTGATTGTCCCCGAAACAGCAATTGTCAGTCAGGGGGAATCCCCAGCCATTTTCGTCCTTTCCGAGTCTAACTCGCAAGTGCAAAAACGTCCCGTTCGTCTCGGTCAAGCGCTTGACGGTCAAGTAGAAATTATCACCGGACTGGAACCGGGGGAGCGTTTCGTCGTTAATAGTAGTAAACCTTTGCAAAATGGCGAAAAAGTCCGGGTCAGTATCCTGAGTAATCCTTGATTAGTTGGGGATTGCTAGATAGACTTAAGAAAATTGGTTCTTCCGAACTTACCATGTAAAATCAACTAGCAAAATGCCAATTTAATAAACATCTAAGACTAAAGTTTTTAAAGTTTCTAAATCCATAGCCTCTCCTTTTAATCACCTTCAGTTTATTATTAATTCCTTCCACTGT